>CAZWPV010000141.1:0-6850 GCA_964635485.1 uncultured Anaerolineales bacterium | reverse complement strand
TGGACATGGAGATCCAGATGGGCTGCGGCGCAGACCTGATGAGCGACGTACTATCTTTTACTCACGAGGGCACGCTGCTGCTTTCGGGGCTCACTAACCCGCAAGTCGTGCGCACGGCCGAGATAGCCGGCATCACCGCCATCGTTTTCGTACGGGGAAAGATGCCACCAGAGGAAACCATCGCCCTGGCCGAGGAAAGAGGCATTCCCCTTATGGCCTCCAAGTACACCATGTTCGAAACCTGTGGTCGACTTTACCAGGCTGGCTTGCCCAGTTGCGGCCTCTTTGAACTCTCGCTGAGTCGCTGGCGCCAGACCTTTGAAAGCAATACCAAATAAAGCGGGGCTGTTAGGTGGGCGAGGACAAAGGCAAAGAGGTCACTAAGCTCCAGGAACTGACCTACGAACTGAAGATCGATGACGCGATGACCAAGGAGGTGGTCACCGTCACCCCCCAGATGACGATGGCCGAGTTTCGGGAGGTTCTGCGCACTCACCGCATCTCAGGCACACCGGTGCTAGAAGATGGGCAACTGGTCGGCGTTGTCAGCCTAGAAGATCTCATTAACGCGCTGGCAGACGGACAGCTCGACGCCACCATCGGTGAGAAGATGGCACAAGACGTGAAGACGCTTTACGGTGACGAACCCCTCGTCCATGCCGTCGGCCAGTTTGCACGTTTAAGGTACGGACGCTTTCCCGTCATCGACCGGGAAGGGCAATTGGTGGGTATCCTCACACAGGGCGACATCGTGCGCGCCCTGCTCCGCGAGTTGGAGATCGACTACCACGCGGAGGAGATTCACCGCTACCGCGCCAGCCACATCTTTCAGGACATCGTCTCCGACGAAGCCGCCCTCGTATTCGGCTACTACGTTGTAGGCAAGGATTTTAACGCAGCCGGGGCTGCCTCCAGCAGCCTAAAGACGACTTTGTATCGCCTGGGCATCTCTCCCCCCGTGATCCGCCGGGTGGTCGTCGCCACCTACGAGGCGGAGATGAACCTGGTGATCTATACCGCCGGTGGGGAGATCGTGGCCGAGGTGCGCCCGGATAGGGTGCGCATCGAGGCAATCGACAACGGGCCCGGAATCCCCGATATCGAGCAGGCGATGGAGCCAGGTTTCTCCACAGCGCCCGAGTGGGTGCGCGAGATGGGCTTTGGAGCAGGGATGGGCTTGATCAACATCAAATCCTGCGCTGACGTGATGAGGCTAAATTCGACAGTGGACGTGGGCACTCACCTTGAGATTATCATATATACCAATACGGCGGGAAAGCATGGGGCTATCTAATCAGCAATCCGCCGAACATGTTATCCGTGAGGTTCTATCACACTTTTCGCCGACGCAGCCCGATTTATTGCCCGCGCTAGATGAGTTAAACGGCCAGTTGGGCTATCTACCTCGCGCTGCCATCGAGTCCGCCGCGCGGCACTTTCACCTGCCCACAAGTCGAGTGCATGGCGCGGCGTCTTTCTATGCAATGTGGTACGTCGGCGCGCCGCCGGAGGAGGCGGTGTGCCTGTGCGAGGATGGCCCATGCCACGCGGCGGGGGCTGCAGGTACGCGCCGCGCGCTCGAGAAGGCAGGGATCGAGGTCAAGCACACCAGTTGCATCGGCCACTGCGCCCATGGCCCCGTGGCAGTGGTCGACGACCGGCTCTACCGCGACGTGACTCCCGCCCGCGTCCACGCCATCCTGGCCGGCGAGGAACCCACACCTCTGTCTCCTGCCGACGAGATCATCGGCATCGAGGTCGATGACCGCGCGCATGCGCTGCTGCGCAAAGTGGGCCAGATCGACCCCAGGTCGCTGGAGGATGCGCTGGGGGCGGGCGCATACCAGGCGCTGCGCAAGGCGCTCACCGAGATGGAGCCGGAGCAAGTCGTGGAGGAGGTCGCTGCGTCGGGCTTGCAGGGACGCGGTGGGGCGGGCTTCCCGACGGGCCTCAAGATGCGCTTCACGGCGGCGGGCGCCAAATCCGCCGCCGGTGTGGCCTACGTCGTGTGCAACGCCGACGAGTCGGAGCCAGGCACGTTCAAGGACCGCATCCTGATGGAGGGCGATCCGCACCAGTTGCTGGAGGGGGTTGCGATTGCCGGGTACGCCATAGGTGCCCACGAGGGGTATATCTACATCCGGGGCGAGTATGCGGGTCAGGCGGCGCTGCTGAAACAGGCCGTCCACGATGCAGAGGCGGCCGGCATCCTGGGCCAGAATATCATGGACAGCGGGTTCGATTTTCACATCCACGTCCACTCCGGGGCAGGCGCGTACATCTGCGGCGAGGAGACCGCGCTGATCGAGGGCCTGGAGGGCAAGCGGGGTGAGCCGAGGGTGCGACCGCCCTATCCTACAACCTGCGGTCTTTTCGGCCAGGCCACGCTCATCAACAACGTCGAGACGCTCTCGAACCTGCCGGGGATCATCGCCCACGGAGCGGATTGGTACCACCAGATGGGTACGGACAAGTCGCCCGGCACCAAATTGTATCCGATCTCTGGGCACGTGAAGCGGCAGGGATGCCTGGAGGCCCCGCTGGGTGCGTTTACCCTGGCCCAGTTGATCGAGGGGCCGGCCGGCGGCATGCGGGGCGACGCGCCGTTCAAGGCATGTCACCTGGGGGGCGCGGCCGGGGCTATCGTCGGGCCAGAGTTCCTGGGTATATCGCTCGAGTTCGGGGCGTGCAGGACGGCCGGGGCGATGTTGGGCGCGGGCGACATCCTCGTGCTGGACGCCGATACGTGCATCGTGGACTATGTGCTTTCCGTGGCGAACTTTTTCCGCGCGGAATCCTGCGGCAAGTGCACGCCCTGCCGGGTGGGCACAGAGCGATACAGGCAGATCCTCACCGATCTGGTCAGCGGCCAGGGAACATCCGAGCAGTTGGACGAGTTGACCTACTGGGGCGAATTGATGGTGGATAGCTCCTTCTGTGGATTGGGACAGACCGCGCCTACGGCGGTGATGTCGGCGTTGCAACTGTTCCGCGATGAGTTCGAAGCACATGCGCGAGGCGAGTGCCCCACTGGGGTGTGCCGGATATAGGATGAGGCTAAGGGAGTTCCATAGCGCATGGCAACTATAGACTTTACAATCGACGGTAGAACCATTCAGGCCGAGGAGGGGCAGACGATCCTGGAGGCGGCGCAGGCGGCAAGCATCCGTATTCCCACATTGTGTTATCACCGTGATCTCACGCCGACCGGCAACTGCCGCGTGTGTGTGGTCGAGATCGAGGGGCAGCGGTTCCTGCAGGCGGCATGCGTTACCCCGGCGGCCCAGGGAATCGTGGTGCACACGGCGAGCGAGCGCGTGATCAGGTCGCGTCGCAGAACGCTGGAACTGATGTTGGCCGATCATCCCCAGGACTGTCTCACCTGCGATTTGGGCGGCTCGTGTGAGCTGCAGGACCTAGCCTACGAGTACCAGGTAGAGGTTCCCAGTTGGGGGAGCAAAGGCACGCGGTACGAGGTGGATAGTGACCCGAACCCATTCGTGCGGGTGGACTTTAACAAGTGCATCCTGTGCCGGCGCTGCGTGCAGGCCTGCGCCGAGATCCAGTGCCGCGACGTGTGGGGTGTGGCCTACCGTGGCTTTGACGAGGAGATCGTCGCCGGGGCCAACACAACCATGCTGGACGCGCGCTGCGAGTCGTGCGGCCAGTGCGCGGCCTATTGCCCGACAGGCGCGCTGAGCGACAGGATGGCACACGGCCTGGGCCGCGCTCACCAGGTGACCAAGGTGACCACCACCTGTACCTATTGCGGCGTGGGCTGCCAGTTCGACCTGAACGTGAAGGATGGCAAGGTTGTCCGCGTGACCTCGAACCCGGACGCGCCGGCCAACGGGATGGCGCTGTGTGTGAAGGGACGCTATGGCTACGACTTTATCCATCACCCCGACCGGCTGACCAAGCCGCTGATCCGCAAGGGGGACGACTTTGTCGAAGCCTCCTGGGACGAGGCGCTCGATTTGATCGCCAGCCGCCTGTGCCAGATCAAGGAAGAGTCGGGATCCAATTCGATTGCCTTCCTGGCCTCGGCCAAGTGCACCAACGAAGAGAACTATTTGATCCAAAAGCTCGCCCGTGCCGTGATCGGCACGAACAACGTGGACCACTGTGCCCGTCTCTGACATGCCCCCACCGTGGCCGGTCTGGTCACAACATTCGGCAGCGGGGCGATGACGAACTCTATCGGCGATATTGCCCAAGACTCTCAATCTTACTTTGTGATCGGCTCCAACACCACCGAGCAACACCCGGTGATCGCCATCAAGCTGCGCCAGGCGGTGCGTCGGCGCGGGGCCAAGCTGATCGTTGCCGATCCCAGGCGCATCGACCTGGTGGACTTTGCCGTGCTTCATCTGCGGCATCGTCCGGGCACCGACATCGCCCTGCTGAACGGGCTGATGCACGTGCTGATCGAGGAGGATCTTTACGACAAAGAGTTCGTAGAGACGCGTACAGAGGGGTTCGAGGACTTACGCGAGACGGTGGCAAAGTACACGCCGGAGAAGGCAACCGAGATCACCGGCGTGCCGGCAGAGGATATCGTGGAGGCGGTGCACATTTTGGCCGAGAACCGCCCCGGTGCGCTGCTCTATGCGATGGGAATCACGCAGCACATCGTGGGCACCAACAACGTGATGTCCTGCGCCAACCTGCAGATGCTCCTGGGAAACATGGGCGTCGCCGGCGGCGGGGTCAATCCGCTGCGCGGCCAGAACAACGTCCAGGGTGCCTGCGACATGGGCGGCCTGCCCAACGTCTACAGCGGGTACCAGAAAGTGACCGATCCCGCGGTCCAGGAAAAGTTCCAAGAGGCGTGGGGCAGCACGTCAGACCTGAACGTCGGCCTGACGGTCACAGAGATGATGAACGCGGCAGCCGAGGGTAAGGTGCGGGCGCTGTACATCCTGGGCGAGGATCCCATGATGAGCGATCCCGATATCAACCACGTGCGCGAGTGCCTGGAAAAGACAGAATTCCTGGTCGTACAGGACATCTTTAGCACGGAGACGACGCCGTTCGCCGACGTCATCCTGCCGGGCGTTTCCTTCGCCGAGAAGGATGGCAGCTTTACCAACACGGAGCGGCGCGTGCAGCGCGTGCGGCAGGCCATCCCGCCCCTCGGTGACGCCCGGCAGGACTGGGAGATCATCTGCGAAGTAGCGACGCGCATGGGATACCCGATGCACTATGAATCCCCTGCCGAGGTGATGGACGAGCTTGCCGCCGTCACTCCGATCTATGGCGGTATGAGCTTTGAGCGCATCGACAAGGTCGGGCTGCAGTGGCCGTGCCCGTCGGCGGATCACCCGGGCACACTTTACCTGCACAAGGGCAAGTTCAGCCGGGGCCTGGGCCACTTTGTCGCCATAGACCATCTGCCGCCCGACGAGCTGCCCGACGACGAGTACCCCTTTATGCTGACGACGGGGCGCGTGCTGTACCACTGGCACGGCGGCGAGATGACGCGGCGCGCAGCAGGGCTGGACGCAATCTCGCCGGAGGCACTCGTGGAAGTAGGCCCTGAGGACGCTCAACATCTGGGCATCTCTGACAGAGATCTGGTCAAGGTGACCTCGCGACGCGGCGAGGTCGTGGCGCGGGCCTGGGTCACGGACCGCGCTCAGGAGGGCGTCGTCTTTTTGCCCTTCCACTTTTCAGAGGCCGCGGCCAATCTGTTGACAAATCCCGCGCTCGACCCAATTGCCAAGATCCCCGAGTACAAAGTCTGCGCGGTGAAGGTCGAGCCAGTTTAGCGAGGAATGGTATCTTCTCAAGTAGGAAGGTGGGGAGTGTGAGGGAGGCATAGCTTCCATCACACCCCCGCTCCCCGGATTATTGAGATGATACAAGAGACGCACTGATCCAAGGAGAATGGTATGAGTCTAAAGATTTTGGACAAGGGCGCGATTGCCCCGCTGGTCAGCGCGCTGATGGCTGACTATACGGTCACTGGACCGCAGGCCAAGCGGTCGATGTTCGCTTTCGACCCCCTCACCGACCCGGCCGAGTTGCGGCTGGACTATAACACCTCGATCCTATCTCCCAAGACGGTATTGCAGCCGCCGCACGAAACACTCGCCACCACGCACCTGGGAGAAATCCCCTCCGTGGAGCCGGAGGTGGAGGCCGAGCCGACGGTTATCTTTGGCGTGCATACGTGCGATTTGCGCGCCATCCAACTGCTGGACAAGGTCTTTACCGTCGACTATCCCGACCCCCACTACATCGCCCGCCGGGAGCAGACGCTCATCGTCAGCCTGGAGTGCCTGCAGCCCTGCGACGAGAACTCATTCTGTAAGGACATGGGAACGCTCGAGGCGGGGACGGGGTACGACCTCCATCTGACCAACATCGGCGACGCTTACGCGGTTCACGTGGGGACGGAGAAGGGCGCCGCGCTGCTGGAAAAGCATGCCGACGACCGAGAGGCTACCGACGCCGACATCAGGCGGCTCGAGGCGACGCTGGGGGCTAAGTGGCCGCGCTTCAAGAATCACCTCGAGTTCGATTCAGGCGAGCTGCCCGCGCTGCTGGCGACCGCCTACGAGCACCCGCTGTGGGAGGAGCTGGGCGAGCGCTGTTTCGCCTGCGGGTCTTGCACCAACGTGTGCCCCACCTGCTACTGTTTCAACGTGACCGACACCATCTCCCTCGACCTGAGCGAGTCGGTGCGCGAGCGGAACTGGGACTCGTGCCAGTTAGACGAGTTCGCCCGCGTCGCCGATGGCCACAACTTTCGGCAGGCGCGCGCCGCCCGCCAGCGGCACCGCTTCTTCCGCAAGGGCAAGTACATCTACGAGCAGCAGGGTATGCTGGGCTGCGTGGGCTGCGG
>CAZWPV010000140.1:2631-6857 GCA_964635485.1 uncultured Anaerolineales bacterium | reverse complement strand
CCGTCGAGGAGACCCTGCCGAAACCAAGCTAAAGAGCGATTTGTGCGCCTACTCTCTCCCCAACGCACCATAGCCGAGGCTCATCACCTCGGCGCTACACATCATCATGCAAAAGGAAAGAGAGGTCAACTTTTTCATCGTGCGCCCATCATACCACGCTTTCGCCCCACCGTCAACGCGTGCGCACGTGTGAGGTGTGTAGATGGGGGTAACACTGCATTTGGGAATAGCTCCAGACAGACGTTTTTCCCCCCTCCAACTCCCCTCGCTGGGGGAGGGTTCGGCTTGACTTGGCGTTCTATTGGTTTGGTATACAATAGCCGGTGATGACCACATTCGAACTCCAACTCACCACAATGACCCACGGCGGCTCGGCGCTGGGACGGCACGAGGGTCGCGCCATCTTTGTGCCCTACGTCCTGCCCGGCGAGACGGCGCGC
Source organism: uncultured Anaerolineales bacterium (assembly GCA_964635485.1). GTDB lineage: Bacteria > Chloroflexota > Anaerolineae > B4-G1 > B4-G1 > JAFGED01. The sequence continues at coordinate 6,417 of CAZWPV010000140.1, read as the reverse complement.
GTCGAGATCACCGAGGACAAGGGCCGCTACGCATTCGCCCACCCGGTCGAGGTGCTGAAACCCTCACCCGACCGCGTGGAACCCCCATGTCCCTATTTCGGTGCAGAAGGTTGTGGTGGCTGCCAGTGGCAGCACGCCAGCTACCAGGCGCAACTGCGCTTCAAGGCCGAGATCGTGGCCGACCAGCTCACGCGCATCGGCAAGATCGCCGAGCCGACCGTGCACCCCGTCATCCCCGATCCCACCGGCTGGGCCTACCGCAACCACGCCCAGTTCCGCCCGGCACCGGGTGGAGCATTGGGCTTTCAGGCCGCCGCCAGCAATCGCACCGTGGCCATCGACGCGTGCCTGATCCTTCACCCGCTCCTGTCCGACCTGTACGCCAATCTCGACCTGGAACTTGAAGGCCTGCTGCGCCTCTCCCTGCGCGCAGGCACTGCCACCGGCGACCGCATGCTGATCTTTGAGATGAACGACGACCTGCCGCCCAGCCTGGAGAGCGACCTGCCCGTCTCTTGCGTGCTGCTTCTTTCAGATGGGCAGCACGCCAACCTGATCGGCTCCAACCACATCACCGAAACCGTCACCGGCCGCAGCTACCGCATCTCTGCCCCGTCCTTCTTCCAGGTCAACACCCCCCAGGCCGCCCAATTGGTGCGGCTGGTGACCGAGTACCTCGACCTGCGAGGGGACGAGACAGTGCTGGACGCCTACTGCGGCGTGGGCCTGTTCACCGCGCACTTGGCCGAGCGCGCGGGGCTCGTCCTTGGCATTGAGGCCTCTCCCTCCGCCGTGGACGACCTGCTGGAGAACACCGCCGCGTTCGACAACGTGGACGTCGTCGAGGGGCCGATCGAGGCGGTGCTGCCCGACCTGGATATGTCCATCGACGCCGCCGTGGTCGACCCGCCCCGCGCCGGCATCGATCGCTTCGCCCTCGACGCGCTGATCGAGCACGGACCCGCCCGCCTGGTCTATGTCTCCTGCGACCCGGCCACGCTGGCCCGCGACGCCAAGCGGTTGATCGCCGCCGGCTACCGCCTGGCCGAGGTGCAGCCGGTGGACGTGTTTCCGCAGACCTACCACGTCGAGAGCGTGGCGCTGTTCGCCCGCGGAGGATAGATGGAGCGCCTCGTCATCGGCGTCGATTCCAGCACCACCGCGTGCAAGGCCATCGCCTGGGATCGCGAAGGACGGGCCGTGGCCGAGGGCCGGGCGACCTACCCCCTTTTGCAGCCCAGGCCCAATTGGTACGAGCAGGACGCCGAAGCCTGGTGGGATGGCCTGTGCGCCGCGCTGCGGGCGCTGCTCGACCGGATCGACGCGGCCCAGGTAGAGGCTCTGTGCATCACCCACCAGCGCGAGAGCTTCGTCCCGGTGGACGAGGGAGGCCGCACGCTGCGCAACGCGATTCTGTGGCTCGACGAGCGCAGTCGCCCCCAGGTGGATCTTCTCCAGGAGCGCATCGGCCGGCACCGCTTCCACCAGATCACGGGCAAGCCGCTCACCACCAACCCCTCCGTGACAAAGATCGCCTGGCTGATGCAGCACGAACCGGAGCTGGTAGCCCGCACGCACAAGTTCCTCGACGCCCACGCCTTTCTCGTCCATCGGCTGACCGGTGCGTTTCGCACCAGCATCGCCTCCGCCGACCCGATGGGCCTGGTGGACATGCAGACAGACGCTTGGGCCGTCGGCATGATCAACGAGGTGGGCCTGCACCCCGATCAGTTCCCCGAGTTGATCCTGCCCGGGCGCGTGATCGGCTTTGTGAGCGAGCGGGCAGCCGCCGCCACCGGCCTGCCCGCCGGGCTAAGGGTCGTCGCCGGAGCTGGGGATGGCCAATGCGCCGGCCTGGGCGCCAACGCCACCAGCGGTGGGCGCGCCTGCCTCAACCTGGGTACCGCCGTGGTCAGCGGCGTGGTCAGCGCCAACTACGTCGCCGACCCGGCCTTTCGCACCCTCTACGCCCCCATCGCGGGCAGGTACTTTTTGGAGACCGTGATCCAGGGTGGGGCGTTCACCGTGAGTTGGTTCGTCGAGACGTTCGGGGGCGATCTGAGCGATTCCAGTCTGTACGCCGTCGAGGACCTGCTGGAAGCCGCTGCGGCCGACGTGCCCCCCGGCTCCCTGGGGCTCGTGGTTGTGCCCTACTGGAACCACGCCATGACGCCCTACTGGGACCCGGCGGCCTCCGGCGTCACCATCGGGTGGACGGGTGCGCACGGGCGGGCCCATTTCTACCGCGCCATCCTGGAGGGGATCGCCTTCGAGCAGCGGCTGCTGGGCGAAGGGCTGGCAGCCGCCACGGGCCAAGCGATTGAAGAGTACGTCGCGCTGGGCGGCGGCAGCCGCAGCGACCTGTGGTGCCAGATCGTGACCGACGTCACGGGCGTGCCGGTGGTGCGCGCCGCCACCGCCGAGGCGACCTGCCTGGGCGCGGCCATCCTCGCCACCGTGGCGGCCAAATGGTACCCCGACGCAACCAGCGCCGCCAGCGCGATGACGGGCACTGCCGAACGTTTCGCGCCTGACGCGGAGACGCACGCCATCTACGATCGCATCTACGGCGAAGTCTATCGCCCGTTGTTCCCCACGCTCCAGCCGCTACTCCATCGCCTCGCCGACATGACCGGGGATACGGGCTAGCCAGACCCAGACACCATCGCCCAACTTTGACATCCGGCCCGCATCGTGATACTATTATGCCGATGGTGGAGAGGGCCGCATTCGACACAGACGCAGTAGAAGCCGTCCTATTCGACCTGGACGGCACGCTGATGGACACCGACGACCAGGCGGTCGAGCGGCTGGCGCGGCGGCTGCAAAGGCTGCGCTGGCGCAACCCGAGCAACGCGGCCCGCCGACTCGTGATGGCCGCCGAGACGCCCGGCAACGCCTTTATCACTGTGTTGGATCTCCTCGGCCTGGATGCGCCGCTGAAGGCACTCTCCAATCGACTCTACGAGTGGCGCGGCTTGCGCACGCGGGAAAACTTTCGCATGATATCCGGCGTGGGGGATATGCTTCCCGCCCTGGGAGAACGTTACAAGCTGGCGGTGGTCACCACGCGAGACAGGAGAGATAGCGAGGCGTTTCTAGACCAGTATGGTCTGCGCGATCTGTTTGAAGCGCTGGCGACCAGCGAATCCACCTGGCGGCTCAAGCCACATCCGGCCCCCGTGCGCTACGCAGCCAAGCAGCTCGGCGTGCCCGTCGAACGATGCGTGATGGTGGGCGATACGACGGTGGACGTCAAATCGGGGCGACGGGCCGGGGCGCGAGCAGTAGGCGTACTGTGCGGCTTTGGCGAACGAGAAGAACTGGAGCGGGCAGGCGCTCACGTCATCCTTGATCACACCTCACAGCTCACTTCGCTGCTGTAATGGTATCTCGACCACTCCCTGTGGCAACTCGATTGTAACGAGCCCGTAACCTTGCGCATTTGAGCGGTATCGTATAATATTTAGGAGCCTCTAAGCTATGAGCGTACACCGCTCGGAGGAGATCCGATGAAGCGCAGGGCAACCGAGATACTGCACCAAGTGTTCCCTGGTCTCAGTGAAAAGGACCTGGCCGAACTGGCCAGCGTCGCCAAGCTGCGCAACTACCCCCCGGGCACCATCCTGTGTCACGAGGGGCGTGCCGAGGAAGTCTTTTACGTGATCGTCAGCGGGCGAGCGGAGGTCTCCAAGCAAATCCAGGCGGACATGGAGCGCGTGCTGCACCGACCGGAGCCGGGAGAGTTCTTTGGCGAGATCGCCCTGGTACAGGAAGGCCCGCGCA
>CAZWPV010000140.1:0-2531 GCA_964635485.1 uncultured Anaerolineales bacterium | reverse complement strand
CCGGAGCCGGGAGAGTTCTTTGGCGAGATCGCCCTGGTACAGGAAGGCCCGCGCACGGCGACCGTCCGCACGATAGAGCCCACCACCGTGCTGGAGATCGGCCGCGAGGCATTCATGAGCGTGCTGCAGCGCAGCGCCTCGATGGCTGTGCGCATCATGCTCCAGGTCACCTCCCGGCTACGGGATGCCGACCAGCGATCCATAGCCGACCTGCGCCGCAAGAACGTCGAGCTGGCGCAGGCATATGCCGAACTGGCGGCCCAGCAGAAGCTGCGCTCCGAGTTCCTCACCACCGTCGCCCACGAACTGCGCACCCCCCTGACCGCCGGCACCGGCTACCTGCAATTGGTCAACTCGGGCGCGGTGCCCCCCGCGCAGGCATCACAGTTCTTGGAGACTGTGTCCAATAACCTCGACACTGTCGTGCACCTGGTCAACAACATCCTGTTCCTCCAGGAGCTGGAACTGATCACGCCAGAGTTCAAACCATTGGCAATCAGCGAAGTCGTGCTCAAGGCTGTGGAAGAAATAGCAAAGCGGGCGAGTGAGGGTGGCTTGACGGTCAATACCCAAATCCAGCAAAAACTTCCCCAGGTGATGGGAGATGCCGGCGGGCTGAGCCGAGCCATAAGCGCCCTATTGGACAACGCGGTCAAGTTCAGCCCCGAAGGTGGAGAAATCGGCATCCGCATCCAGGCCGACGACAGCGCAGTACGCATCGAAATCAGCGATCCGGGTATCGGCTTTCCGATGGAGCAGTTGGAAGACGTGTGCCGCCCCTTCACGCGCGTCGAGGAGACCGGCGGTCACCTGTTCGGCGGGGTGGGATTGGGGATACCCATCGCCAAGCAGGTCGTCGAGTCGCACGGCGGCCACATCGAGATCGAAAGCGAAGTGAACAAGGGCAGTACGTTCACCGTCGTGCTGCCCGTTGCCGAGGAAGTGAAGGAGTGAGCACGTCGAACGTGCGCGGACCGGAACAGTCCTGCACCCGCGACATCGTCTATGCCCACGTGGACTCCCCGGTCGGGCCGGTGTGGGTTGCCGCGACTGGCACGGGGGTCTGCGCGGTGGGGCTGGGGGCCGGGCAGCCGGAAAATCTCTTCGAGCGGCTGGCCCGCAGCATCGACGCTGAGACGCCGCGAGAGGACCCAGAGGCCCTGGCCCCCGCGCTGACCCAGTTGCGCGAGTATTTCTCCCGCATCCGGCGCGCGTTCGACCTGCCGCTGGATATGGTGTACGGAACGTCGTTTCAGAGGATGGTGTGGAGGGAGGTCGCCAGTATCCCCTACGGGACGACGGCGACGTATGGCGAAATTGCGCACCGCATCGGGCAGCCCCAAGCCGCGCGGGCAGTCGGAGCGGCCCTCGGCGCGAACCTGCTGCCCATCCTGATTCCGTGCCACCGGATCATCGGAGCGCGAGACAGACTCGTCGGCTACAGCGCCGGGGTGGAGGTAAAGGCAGCGCTGTTGCGGCTGGAGGGAGTCCTGCTGTCGTGACGCCTTTGCTCTCACTATGAAGCCCGAAGTATTCCTTCACTACCGGATACTTTTCTCAGTAGCGTCATTCTGAGCGCCCGAAGGGCGCGAAGAATCTCGATTTTGGCCTGCGACGGCGAGATTCTTCGTCGCTTCGCTCCTCAGAATGACGCGAAAGTGTAAGATGTTTGAAAAGTGTCCGGCAGCAAAAGCATTCCCAGGAGGAGGGAAAGATGTCAAACAAGCGCTACGCATTGATCGTGCTTGCCGTCACTGCATTGGTGGCAAGCATTCTGGCTTGCAATCCACCGAAGCAAACTGGGCCTAAACCGGCCCCCGATACCGTGACGCCCTACGTCCCCGCTACCGCACAGTCTCAGGACGCGCCGACGCCAATACCACCGCCATCGACAGACGTGCCCGGTGAGAGTGCGCCGACCGACACGCCCGTCGAACCGACGGAGACTTTGACACCGCCCCCACCTACAAGCGCACCGGCGCCAACCCCTACCCCACCGGTCAGCGAAGGCCCGCTGGACTTTGAGGAACCACGGTGGGTACATGCTTGGGAACGCCGCGAGGGTGGCGGCGTCTGGGTGACGGTCAAGGTCAAGATCGTCGGCGGCGCGCCACCGTTCAAGATCTATTACGACGGTGATCTCCACGGCGAGAGCACGGAGCGGGAATACCTCCTAAAGTTTGCCGCGGCTGGGTGTGGCCAAATCGCCCACAACATCGTCGTGGAATCGGCCGACGGCCAGAGCAAGTCGCATGACTTTTGGCTGGGTGGGGATAAACTGCCTTGGTGCGATTAACGAAAAGCGCCGCTCCGATACACCTGACCAATTTCCAGGAGGAGAAGATGCCAAACAAACGCTGTACCTTGGTCATCCTCGCACTTGCCGCACTCGTGGCAAGTGGCTTGGCCTGCAATCTGCCGACTCCGACGGCTGTCACACGCCCGACTGTGACGCCCTACGTCCCTGCAACCGCAGAGCCTCAAGATGCGCCGACTTCCGAGTCGCCAACCGACGTACCAGAGGCGACGGA
>CAZWPV010000139.1:0-6875 GCA_964635485.1 uncultured Anaerolineales bacterium | reverse complement strand
TGAGAGTTGACGCTTGGGAAACCGAAGCCGCCCCTCAAGGCCCTGCTATCTGTCTCAGTGACAGGTTGCTTGGGGCTGACCTCTTCCTTGCCCATCGCATCTCGCTGCCTGCCAGAAGTAATCGTGGTGCAGGCCATTCAGCACCGGGCGAGACGCGAGCTTCCCGTTGGGCGGCGGTGCATCTGGTCGTTCTGGTCGGCACGGGATGCGCTGCTCAATCCCCTGGTGAGGCCGGGCGTTGTTAAAGTAGGCCATATACTCTTTCACGACCCGGTACAGATGCCGTTCGCTCAGAATCAAGACATAGTCGAGGCATTCTCGTCTGAGGCTCCCCAGAAAACGCTCACAGATCGCGTTTGCTTTAGGTGCTTTGTATGGCGTTTTCAGCACTTCAATGCCTGCAGTCACTTGATCGAACGAATCCCCATACTTTTTGTCGTTATCACGGATCAGGTATCGCGGACCTTCGCCAAATGGCGTTGCTTCTCGCAGTTGCTGAGCTGCCCATTTGTCTGTCGGGTTTCTGGTGACGCCGAAGTGGACCACGCGGCGGGAGCCCAACTCGATGATGACGAACACAAACACTGTGCAGAAAAAGATGTCATACGTTTGAAGAAAATCGCAGGCCCAAATCTGGCTGGCGTGATTGCGCAGAAATGTGGCCCAGTTCTGGTTCGGTGGTTCTGCCTCTCGCACCTGTTGAATGTACTTCTGAACGGTGGGTTTGCTGACGCGGATGCCCAACTTGGCCAACTCCCCCACAATTCGCTTTGCTCCCCACCTCCGATTATCTTTGGCCATCTGCTTGATCAAAGCCACGATGTCTTTGTCCAGCGGTGGCCGACCTGGTTTCCCCTTGGGCTGGGACTTGCGCGCCCACACCCAGCGAAACAGATCGCGATGCCAGCGCAACACGGTATCGGGCTGAACAATCTTCAACGCCGCTTTCCAGGTGCGCAACCTGCTGGTCAAGAGGACGATGATGGTGCGGTCGCGCCAGGACAGTCTTGGTCGCTTGGATTGACGTTCGAGGATGATGATCTGTTGACGCAGCAGGGCGTTTTCCAGGATCAGTTCAGACTTGGTACGGTTCAGGTCCAGAGCTGCATTGAGGGGCAGGGAACGATTGTTAGGCTTTGTCCACAGGCGAAGGGCCGATTGGAAGATCTGCCAGAGAGGACTGAAGCATCGTTGGATGAGGGAGAAGAGAAGGGTCACGGCTTACCTTTCAGTCAAGAGTCGGAAGCCGTGATTCTACCACACAATCGGCTAAATGGTCAAAATCCTAGAACGGATGGAGTTTTTTACCATGACACGACGACCAATCCAGCCCCAGCAACCCAACCGCCCCACCCTGCTGTCAAGGGCTTCTGGCGAACTTTTGGCGGCCTCACCTCCGGGGCCTGCCGCGCCGACCTGGTGGCCACCGGACAGCCTCAACTGCCCCACCCTGCCAGCGCGCCCACCCGCGCCCACCGCCGGCTTGCCAGCACGGCCCGGATATGCTATGCTTTTGTAAGCGAGCGCAACCGAACGGATGTATTATTCGGCCATGACAGGGCATTCAACCTCTCGATGACTTTTTCGTTCCCTTTCATGATTATCTCCTTTCTCGCGTGAGTAGGATGCAGTTGTTGCTGCCTCCCCGTAGCCTCTCACCGGGGTCTATTGCAGTATACAGCAGTATCTATGAGAGAGCAAAATAATCTGCTTCTGTAAACACCATCATTTGACCCGACGTGCCAGAAAGAGGATTCGAGACCGAACTACTTTCACGTGAGGCGCTTTGCGAGAATTCGCCAGCTTTCGTAGGTCTTGTTCCTCTTCAGTTGTTAACTCGATCTGATACTTGGGCTTGGGCACAGGCATTTTCCACCTCCTGGCCCAAGTATACCGCACATCAGTTACCTGGTCTAGGATCATATTTACGCATCGGTGTACTAAGCCACATGCCACACGGCATTGAAAAGCCGCGAGCGCCGTTCAGGCGCTCGCAGCCTTCGACTTCTCTCCCCGGCTCAATGCACGCAGGAGCGCGTGTTCAGCGTGACGTTCTCGTAGGTCGGGCCCTGGGTCTTGGTACCCCACGCGTCAGTAGCAACAAGATAGTACCGTAGCGTGTACTCGTGACCCGAACTGGCACCGACGGCTGCCGGCCCATCCAGCCTGGCCGTCCAGGTACCATGCGTCGCAGACCCACCGACACGCTGCATGGGGACAATGACAGCCCAGCCGCTCTCTGCCCCGCTGGTCTTGTCCTTCAACCAGTAGTTGAACGTCACGCTGCTGACGCCATCAGGATCGTCCACGGTGGCCTGGAGTGTGAGCTGCGTGACGCCGCATTTGCTGTCAGAGTAAAAGACGCTCACCGACGGCTGCACGCCGGAGATGGCAGGGCCCTGCGGTGGCGGCGGGAGCGTGGGGATCGGGGTCGGAATCGAAGTGGGCGGGACGGGGGTGGGTGGAATAGGTGTGGGCGTGGATGTAGGAGGAATCGGAGTCGGCGCAGACGGGACTGGCGTGAGCGAGGGAGGTACCAGCGTATCCGTGGGCAGAACCGGCGTGGGGGATGACGTCTCTGCCTCGCCCTCGACCGTCACCACGGAGGTGGCGTACTCGCTCCAAACCCCTGCCGCGTCACGGGCGCGCGCCCGCAGGGTATAGTTGCCGGGCGCAAGCGGGGTCCAGACGTAGCGCGTGGTCACAAGCGACTGAGTAGTGTCAGGCGGCGCGTTGCTGACCAGGATCGCGCCGTCGACAGAGAACTCGACCCAGGCCACGCCGGAGGGCACGCTGCAATGAAACACGACCTCGTAGGGAGCCAGTGGCAAGTCGCTCCTATCCAAGGGCGCGTCGATCCAGGCCACCGGCCCGCCTTGCGCTGCCGCAACCGGCTGCCCGGTCGGCGTGGGGACATCGCAAGCCGTGCCGAGCGCGGCGACGGCGATGAGCATCAACAGCAATCCAAGGCGTTTCATATCGTTGGCCTCCCTGCTATTTCGTGCAGTAAATCTGGAAAGGATCGTCCGGAGTCGGCAAAGGCCCGGTCACACACACGTCCCTAGAGGACTTGTACACATATTGCTCTGGCACGGGATGCCAGGTGTTGCAAATCTGCCCGACACTGGCAGTGATCGTCGCCTCGCCGCGATAGTACAGCTTCCACCAGTCGTTCCACGTCATGTTGCGGCACCCAGAATCGCTGCAATCAGTGTACGACCATCCATCCAGCGCCTCCAGGTGCCCCGGTACCCAATAGTCGGACGGCTCGGGTGTGAGCGGGATCACTACCGACTCCCCGGGCGCCAGGGCCGGAACGGGTATGCTAATATTCTCGAAAAGCCTGCCAGAGAGAGGTTCCGTGATAGGCAACACGTTTCCCTCATAATCGTTCAGAAAAATCACATCGCCCACCGCAGTGGCATTGTCCTGAACCTCAAAAAAGATAATCAGGAAATGGGGAAAATCTTTCTGCATCTCTTCTTCTGTTACCCCGACTCCCCTTTCTGTGCTGCGGGTCACCTCGACCAGGATAGTGGCAGGCAGGCGCTGCGCGCGCGGGTTCCACTTGACCCGACATTCCGGCGGCAGCCAACACACCGGTTCGAACCCCAAATTGTGCGCCTGCCCCGCAGGCATGCAGGCCGGGTTCGGATTGGCCGCCGCCTGCGCCTCCAACCCCGCCTGAACCAGATCTTCGACGCGATCCCGGACAAACGCCTTGGCCTCGTCTTCGGGGAGGCCCAATTCATCCGCCTCCTTGTAAAGATCATCGAGGAACTCGGTGCCCGTCGCCTCAGCCACGATTTCTGCTGCCACGTACGTGATCCCCTGCGCCATTACCTCGTTGAGATTGGGTATCGAGGGCGGGATACCCATCGCCGCCAGCCCGGCGTTCAGCCCGGCCATGAGCACCTTCTTGCACGTCTCGTCACCCCTGCAGACGACGCCGCCAACCACGTCCACGACGCCCTGCTTGATATCCTCATACCAGGTCGATAACCAGCTCAACCCACCCTCGACGAAATCCCACAGCGACTCGTACCAGGCTTTCTCGCCCATGCCCGCGTACCGATCCGGGCAAATCGGCGTTCCGGCGGGATAGACCTTGGCACCAAACCCCGGTGGGACCATAAATGCCTGGGGGACCATGCACTCGTTCTCCAAGATAAACTCACAGGCGCCCGGCTCCGGCCAATGGATGGGGCGAAACTCCAGGATGCGCACATCATAGTAGGTCTCAAGCTCGTGTGTTATCACCTCATAGAACGTGATATCGGGCGGCTCCTGCGGCGGCCCCACGTAAATCTTGACCACGTTGGAGGGCTGCGCAGCCGCCTGATTGCCCGCCATGGGGATCAGGCGCACGTAATAAGTTCCCGGCAGCAGAAAGAGGGCAGAGGGATAGGCATCGAAAGTAAAAGGAGGCAATCCTCCGGCGGAAGGTGAGGGTATCGCCGTCGCCGGGCTAGCCGCGCTCGTTCCGCCATCTTGGAACTCGCCAAAGTCGATCCAAAAGAACCCACCGTTGTACGCGACCGCTTGCTCCTGCGTGACCGCTGTATCTAGCAACACCGGACCAGGAGGAAACGGCGACTCGGATATCTGCCACACCGCCTTGTTCACGCCCTGGGCATCGGTGCGCCAAAAGAACTGGCGCTTCATATCGCCTTCCCAATCGACGTACAATTCCTTCGTCCATCCAAGACCCTGTTGGCATCCTCCCACCTGGCTGCACACGTGCAGGTTGGTCGGGTAGGAGGGCGGGGCACTCTGCTGCGCTGCGCCAAGATAGATCAATGCACCATCCTGCCAGCCCCAGACCTCCACCATCACCAGGCCGTCGCCGGAATCACCTGTAGCCTCCGCAAAGTGCGCCAGCGCCGAGTCGATGGCGAGGCTGTTCTCAACCGGGACCAGAAAGGATTCGCCACTCGGAACGCGCTGCCAATTCTCGCCATCGCGCGAAAAGTAGAAATAGGCCGCGTTCACCTCCTGCGGCAGGATCAGTTTCCCATCCACCCACTGCAAACCACCCTGCTCACCCTGAGAGGGCGAGCAGGCAGGATCGCTGATCGTGACGCTGGCCAGGTTGCTCTGCGCCTCGCCGGCTCCATTAAAAGCCGCCACGGCATACACCGCCTGTCCCTGCCGGCCGGGATCGACGAACTTGAGAGGCAGCGGTCCATCGTTCGCCAGCAGCGTCGCGATGCGCTGCAAAGACACGCCACCCGCCCCACCCCGATAGACGAAAAAGCCCTTCTCGTTCTCAGCCTGATCGGTGATGAACAGGCTAACGTCACATCCGTTTGCCTCGACCGCCAGGGCCGGCGCGGCCGGCAGGCTCCCTGCAGAACCCGCCAGGCTGATCTTGCTCGGATCGACACCCTCGACAATCTCCACCGCCCCACCCGGCACCACCGGCGGCGCGTACTTGGCCGCAGAGGGCGGCGGTGCGGGGGAGATGGGAACCAGAACGGGTTGGCCGGGAGGGAGTGGCGCAGACGCGTCGAGATCGGGGTTCTTGGCCTGAACGTCCTCTGGGGCCACCTGGTGCTGCTCCGCGATATCCGCCAGCGTATCGTCCTCCCCGGCGACGATCTCGACGCTCGCCCCCACCGGCTCGGTCGCCGTGACGCGCACCAGGTTGGACGTGCTGACGAGGCCCCACGGCGTCATCGCCCGCGCGAGCAGGACGTGCTCACCCTGGCCAGCCGGCACCCAGTGCCATTCGACGCTGGTCTTTCCATCCAAGCCGGGCTGCACCTCTTGCGTCTCGATCAGAGTGCCATCCACCCAAAGCTCAAGGGTGAAGACCGGCTCGCGCCCAAAGGCCTTGACGCGCACAGGGATGTAGCTATTGACCGGATAGTGAGTGTCGTTCGGCGGAGTGGCCAGCGTGACCATGATGGGTGTGGCATTGAGCGGCAGTTGATCCGCCGTGGCCGCGGGCCGGGCAACGAGGAACACAGCGACGACGATGCCCAACACCACCAACAGGAGAAAGCCAGCAGCACACCCAACCACGAGAGCCTTGCGCGAGTTATCCATAGTTCTCCTTTGGCAAATCTCAAGCTCCACGCCAGTGTACTTGAGAAAATCGCTTGCGTCAAATTGACAATTCGCCTTCCTAAGTCCAGGTTTCCGTTAATTCGCTCCTAGCTTGGTAGCTCCACATTTAACCGTGATCAAGTGCACCATTGAGCAACAAGCTTTTTCATAGCATATGAGGGACGCCCGCGCCGCTTTGGAGGTTTCCAACGTGGTGGAGGCACCCGAAACGATAGCAATTCTTCGACAGGCCATAGATGATCAGTGATGCCAGCAGCAATGGCAGGTGTTCTGCGTAACCAGCGCCGCCGACCACCAGGTAGGTAGATCGGAACTCGTAGGCTCTTATGATAGGTGCAGAAGTTGTACACCGTCCCAACCAAATACATCACCTCATGCAAGGTGTCTATCTGGCGTGCCAGTGCCCGCCCGCGACGAACCAATGCCGTGATTCGCGATCTGAAGGTGGCATTCAGGCGCTCGATGTACGCGGTGTTGATCACGCCAGCGCCCTGTGTCTTCTGGACTGGACTTTGGCAAATCTGAGGCGTATCAATGCCTCGTAGCACCAACTTGACATGAGGGGCCATCTGCGGCATGTTTCTGGTATCACAAACAGAACAGCCTAGGAGGTCCCCTCATGCTAGCATTACCTTTGACCGAACATTAACAATCGCATAACTATAACTTGCGCCCTCGCAGCAACAGGGTATAATTGCTCAACTCGATAACGTGGAACGAGGAGGTTGAGCAGGATGGACTACCCGAAGGTGGTGTACCTTGTGACTGCGGATAAAGGGACGCCACCGCGTCGATCATTCGGC
>CAZWPV010000138.1:0-6917 GCA_964635485.1 uncultured Anaerolineales bacterium | reverse complement strand
ACCCAGGTGCCGGTCTCGGCCAGGACCTCGATCTCCTCTTCATCCACGTGGACGCAGTGGGCGGCGATGGTACGCGGGCCGAGGATGTCCGCATCGTGCAGGCGGTGGATCACGCGCTTGCCAGACTTGTGCAGGGAATCCTCTTGATCGGCCCGTGCCTCCGCCGCGTGGATGTGGAAGCCGAGGCCCATCTCGCGGGCAGCAGCGACGCAGTCGGCGAGCGTCTCGTCGGAAAGTGTGAGCGAGGCGTGTAAGCCGAACGACGCCGCGATTTGCGATTTGCGATTTACGATTTGAGATTGCGCGAAGCGCGCGTTTTCCTCGATACCTGCCTGCGCGCGCGCTGGCCCGTCCCGGTCGGTGACCTCGTAGCACATGCATGCCCGCAACCCCGCCTCTTGCACCGCCTCGGCGATTGTATCGAGTGAGCCCGCGATGGCGTTGGGGCTGGCGTGGTGGTCGATCAGCGTCGTCGTGCCGTGGCGGATCGCGTCCACCAAGCAGACCAGCGTCGAGTAGCGCACGTCCTCCAACGTGAGCGCTTTGTCAAGCCGCCACCACAGGGATTCCAGGATCTGGGGTAGATTGGCGGGAGACCTGCCGGGTGTGGCCATCCCGCGGGCAAAGGCTCCGTAGAAGTGGGTATGGGCGCAGATGGAGGCCGGTAGCACCAGTTGTCCCCCTGCGTCCCAGCGCTCAGCGCCGGGGTGGCGCGCGGACAGGTCGGGGGTGGTGCCCAGGTCGGCTATATGTTCGTCGGCGACGAGCAGCGCGCCATCCTCGACTAACCGGGGATCGTCGCCCAACGTGGCCAGGCGTACGTGTGTAATCAACATCGGCATCGGCTCGAAATCATTGTAGTGGAAAACCCAGGGGAGGGCAAGTCGGGAGTTTTTGATTCCCCACTTTAGGGGTATAATATGGTGGTATTTCGAACGTCGATAGCACGTCTTCTTGCACAGCAGACCCAGGCTCGGAATCCTGGGTGCGCACACAATCTGACGGAGTTGACATGGAGCAGATAATCCTGTTGATCGAAGATGATCCCCTCAGCGCTCGTCTGGTGGATCTGATACTCAAGTCCGAAGGGCATCAGGTGATCATGGTGCAAGATGGGTATCAGGGGCTTGAGGTCGCTCGAGGCTCCTCCCCCGACTTGATCTTGCTCGACCTGATGTTGCCGGGTATGGACGGCTTTGAGTTTCTGCGGCGGCTGCGAGCCGACCCCAAGACGGCGGACGTGCGCGTGGTGGTCGTCTCGGCCAAGTCGCAGCCTGCCGACAAGGAAAAGGCAGCCGAACTTGGCGTCGCGGCTTACCTGACCAAACCCTACCGGAAGGTCGAGCTGCTGGAGGTGGTGCGCTCGCTGTTGAGCGAGTCTTGAACCCTCATGCCCTGTGAAAAAAGGCCGACAGCGCGCACTGTCGGCCCTAAAACGTAAGGAGAGCCGGTTTTTGTCCCGGCTCTCACCAAAAGGAGGAGAAGAAGATAGAAACCACCGCTAGCCCCAACAATATACTACAATACTTTATCCTATGGGACTTGACGCTAACCCTACGTTCACCCTACGCTAACCCTACGCGCGCCGACTAGAAACAGGGCGCGCCAGATGGCACGCCCTGTTTGTGTGCGACTGTCAATTATGATTTCTCAGAGGGTAACGACGGCAGTACGAAGCAAAAGACACTGCCTAGCCCTGGTTTACTCTCGACCCACACCCGCCCCTTGTGCTTCTCGATGGCCGTCTTGACGATGGCCAACCCCAATCCGGTGCCCGAGATATTGGCCGTCTCCTCGGACTTCACGCGGTAGAACCTCTCAAAGATGTAGGGCTGATGCGCCGGAGGAATACCGACGCCGTTATCCGCCACCCGCACTATGACGTACCCGTCTTCCGCGCCTGCACTGACAGAGACCCATCCTCCTTCCTGGGTGTACTTGACTGCATTGCTGATCAAATTGTCCATCACCTGACCCAGCACATGGGTGTTGCCATTCACCAGCGGGAGTGCCTGAGGCTGTTCCCAGCGCAGAGCCTGTTTCTTCTCCCTCGCCTGTGATCGGAAATTCTTGACTGACGCCTCAATCACCTGCGCCAGGTTGCAGGGCGACATGTCCAAATCGAACCCGGCCTCGATGCGTCCAATGTCGAGGAGATCACCGATCAGCTCTGTGATCGATTCCATGCTTTCGCGAACGCGCGAGATGAACTCTTGTTGCTGTTCGGTCAGCGGCCCCGCGCGAGGCAACAACTCGATGTAGCCCAGGATGTTGGTCAGCGGGGTGCGCAGGTCGTGAGAGACGGTGGCCACGAACTCGGACCTGATGCGATCCAGCTCTTTGAGGTGCGTGATGTCCTGCATCACCAGCACGTAGCCGACGCCTTCGATAGGCGTGAGCTGTGCGTTGAACGTCGCGCCGTTCTCCAGAGGCACCTCTCTGCGTACGGCTTGCTCCATCTCGCGTGCGTCGGCGAACATCTCGCGCAGCACCAGGTGCTGGAGAACTGTTCTGGCAGGTTGACCGCAAAGGGTGGTGTCGCCGAGCCCCAGGATGACGTGGGCCGCCGCGTTGCACAGAAGAATTCTTTCCGACTCGTCAGTGACGACGACCGCCTCCCGTGCCTCCCGCAGGACCGCTTCCAGCTTGGCCCGTTCGACCTCGACGGTCTCGTAGAGGCCCGCGTTCTGGATGGCGATAGCGGCATAATCGGCCAGGGCCGAGAGCAGAAAGACGTCTCGCTCGGAGAATGAACGCCCGGCCTCGCGATTGGCCACTCCCAATATGCCGATCACCCCGCGGCCGGGCACCCGCAGCGGCAGGTAGAGCAAAGCCTGCACCAGGTAGCCGGTGGCGATCTTGGTCCGTTCACCGCAGATGAGCACGGGGCGGTCTGTATTAACGGCCCGACCGGCGATACTGTCGTCTACGTGCAGGTGCAGGTTTTGCACGACATCCTCATCCACGTCCTTGGCCGCCCGCAGATAGAGCTCGCCCGTCATGCGATCCAAAAGCAGGAGCAGGCCCTCCTCGGCGTTAGCCACGTAAACCGCCGCCTCGACCACGCGGTTGAGCACCTTATCCAGATCGAGCAAGGAC
This sequence comes from uncultured Anaerolineales bacterium, assembly GCA_964635485.1. Lineage (GTDB taxonomy): Bacteria > Chloroflexota > Anaerolineae > B4-G1 > B4-G1 > JAFGED01. The sequence goes on along the minus strand of CAZWPV010000138.1, from coordinate 3,818 downwards.
GTGACTGCCCGCCCGATGGTGTAGATTGTGTTCAGCTCTTGAAGTTGGCGCTCAAGCTGTTCGTTAGCATCCAGCAGTTGCTGGGTGAGATGATCCCGCTCCTCGCGCAGTCTGTTGGCAGAGAGGACGTGCTGCAACGTTTCCTGCATCTTTTTGGGATCGATGGGTTTGACGACGTAATCGCGCGCTCCCAGCCGGAAAGCCTCGATGACTATTTCGGTGGCCTCAAAGGCGGTGATGAAAATGACCGGAATATCCGACTGCCGCTCCTGCAGTTCCTTCAGCACATCGAGGCCGTCCATCTTGGGTAGGCGCATGTCGAGGAGGATGAGATGAGGTCTTTTCTCTAGGGATAACTCAAGCCCCTCCTCTCCATCCCATGCGACGATGGGTTGATAGCCGAGGGGCTCGATTACCTGCTCGACCAGCATTTTCTGCGTGTCGGGGCTGTCTTCTATGACGAGCACACGTTTCTGGGTCACAGGCTTCTCCTGAATCCGCTCATACTATACACGTTTTCGCGCCGGAGGTCAACTGGCGCAACGCGGAGTTTTTGGCGGCGCGGGAGGGGTGCTGGACGCTATCGCTTTGGTCTTCCCGCCGGGAAGACGGCATCTTCCGCTCATCAGTCGCCTTCGAAGTAGTAGAGCGAGGGAATCTGCGCCAGCGCCGCTCGCAGCGCCGACTTGAGATGGTCGTAGGCCCAGACGCCCTCTACGTCACGCAACTGCGGCTTACCCAGCAGGTGTTTGACCAGGCGGATGGCGTTGACACCGCCGCCTACATCCTCGCCCTGGCGCAACAGCGCGCGGACGGCGCTTTCCACGAAAGAGGGCGTCAACTTTGCCTGGAGCGCTTCGACCTGCTGCCCCAGATCCCTGTACGACATAAGGCTCACCTCCCCTCCAACCCTGAACACAGCCCGGCTCTCATTACCTCTTTGATCCAATATGCATCCCATTGCATATTCTGTCAGGAAATTTAAGCGCGGATTTTGTCCGCGCTGCGCACCGTCGCGTTATGCTCAATTCTTATCCGTCGTCGTCTCTACAGGCACCTTGGCAAGCCGCTGCCTTTTCAATCCTTCTCCATTCCAAAAGCCTCTCTTCTCCAGAGTTTTGCCCAGGTAAACCAGGCCCAGCATGATGGGTACCTCCCAGAACAGCCCCATCGTGGTCCCCAGTGCCGCGTACGAGCCCACGCCGTACATCGCCACTGCCGTGGCAATGGCGATCTCAAAGTGGCTAGAGGAGCCGATGATGACGGTGATAATGCCTTCTTTGTACTTGAGCCCAAAAGCCCGCGTAATCAGCAGATTGAACCCTACGACAATGACAAAACCCAGCAGAAGCGGCAGCGAGACCAGTAGTAGTTGGTCAAAGTGCTCGATCAGCACCTGCCCGTTCAGCGAAAAGAGCACGATCAGCGTCATCAGCAGCGCGCCGATGGCGATCTTGCCGACGATGGGGCGATACACACTCTCAAACCACGCCTCCCCCTTGGTCCTGATCAGAAGCCGCTTGCTTACAATCCCCAGAATCAGCGGCACGCCGATGAAGACAAAGGCCGAGATGGCCAGCAGCCCGCGATCGACGGGAATGTTCTGGATGCCGGTCAACAGCGAGACGATGGGCACGTAAAACACCATGATGGTGATCGTGTTCAGGCTGGTGTTGACCACGTTCTGCTCCTGATTCCCCTCGGCCAGCTTGCCCCAGACAAGCACCATCGCGGTGCACGGGCTCGACCCCAGCAGGATCACCGCCACGATGAGCTGTTCGTTTCCCTGTAAGAACAGATACGCTAACCCTGCCGCAACCAGAGGGGCGACGATCCAGTTGGAAAACAGCGTCATGAGGATCGGCTTGGGATTGTCCCTCAGTTTTTTCAACTCGGATAGCTGCAAGTTCAGCAGAGCCGGATACATCATCAGGAATAAACAGATACCTATGGGAATCGAAATCCCACGGACCTGCCAGGAGTCGATGGCCTCGCCGATTCCGGGCACTGTCTGGGAAAGCAAGACCCCGGCAACCATGCACAGTGCGACCCACAGGGCCAGGTACTTTTCGAATTTGCTCATCACATTTTCTCCTTATCCAAGTAATCGTTTGCGACAACGCCCGTCCCTCACCGCTCTGGCCGCGTTCCCGCGACGACGTGAACGCAGCGCCAGGGGCCATATTCCTCCCGCTCGACTGCTAACCCTCGTGTTTCCATCAAGGGCACCTCGTCCCGCATGTAATCGCCGAACAGCTCCCACAGCCGCGCCAATAAACGCGCAAGGAGGTTCCCGTCCGCCGCCTCTCCCGCGTCCACGATGATCACCTTGCCGCCGGGCCGGGTCACGCGCACCATCTCGTCCATCGCCCGGTCGGCGTCGGGGAAGGCGCTGAAGGCGAAGGTGGAGAGCACGGCATCAAAGTGGCCGTCGGTCCAGGGCAGGGCGTGCGCGCTGCCAATGCACAGGCTGGATTCCCTGTCGCGCGAGGCTAACCGGCGCTTGGTCAGGCGCACCATCCCCGGCGCGCGGTCCAATCCCGCCATCGCGTACTGCTCCGCCAGCTCCAGGTGCAGCCTGCCGCTACCAAAGCCGATCTCCAGCAGGCGACTGCCGGGCGGGGGGAGGTAGCGCAGCGCCCGCTTGCGCAACCGATGGGTGGTGTTGCCGGTGAACCAGTCGACGGCATCGTAGGCCCGCGCCAGCCGGTCGTAGACGGGGGCCCAGAAGTGGCGCTGTATCTTCTCACGCACAGGATGTCTCCGGCGAGCACTTGGGGCACGGGCAGTCCGGCAGACGGGTCGGCTTGCCCGCTGGCCCCAAAACCTCCTCCAATAGCCGCTCCACGCGCGGGTCGTCCAGCCGGTAGTAGACGAGCAAACCGTCCTTGCGGTCTGTCACCACGCCGGCCTCCCGCAGCACCCGCAGTTGCTGGGAGACGTAGGCTTGGGGCCGCCCCAGCACGGCCTGCAGGTGGCACACACAAGCTTCGTCCTGCCGCAGTTCATCCAGAATCTGGAGCCGCGCCGGGTGGGAGAGCAAGCTGTAGAGTCGGGCTGCCTGGTGATGGGTATCTCGTTTCATCGCTTAACCATATGCATAAAACTGCATATATTGTACACATAACAAGACCTTTTGTCAAGCAGGGGAAAGCCTTTGCGTGCAGACACAGAGCGTGCGCCCTGCGTAGATTCTCCATAGCTACGGCGGGGCTGGAGATGGCTCGGATTCACCTCCTCCCCCTCCGCCGCCTCCAGACGACGTGGGCGCTGGCACCGACGACGGCGTGAGCGTGTAAGTGGGCATCGGTGAAGGCGGACGGCGCGTCGGAGTGGCTGTTGGGGTTGGGGTTGGAGTTGGAGTCGACGTGGGCAAGGGCGTACTGGTGGGTTTTGGAGTCGGTGTGACTGTAGGCGTCAGGGTTGGTGTGGATGTGAGTGTAGGCACGTCAGTAGAAGTAGGCATGACGGTAGGTGCGGTCGTAGGAGATGGCGTAGGTGTAGATGTGGGGCTACCTATGATCTTGGTCGCTCCTGCTGCCAATCCCGTCACCAATATCAGAGCGCCTAGGCCTCCCAAGGCCCAGGCCCACACCGGCACGCGCCTGCGCGACTGGCGCTTCGGCGCAGAGGCTGGCGCTCTGCTGCCCAGCGCGGCAGCCATTTCCGCCGCGCTCTGGAAGCGAGCCGCCGGCTGCAGATCTATCGCCTTTGACACTGCCGCCTCGGCCTGGGCGCTCACGCGCGGGTTCAACTTCCGCATCGGCGCCAACACCGCCGGATTCACAACGCGCTGCGGCGCTGTCGGCGGGGCCTGT
>CAZWPV010000137.1:0-6930 GCA_964635485.1 uncultured Anaerolineales bacterium | reverse complement strand
TCGAGTTGCAGCGCGGGCAGCGAGAGCTGAACGTGCTGATCGACGTCACCCGCATCGGCGGGCTCGACCAGGTGCAGATGGACGAAGCGGGATTGATCCACGTCGGCCCGGCGGTGACGCACAACCTGGCCGTGGCTTCGGACCTGCTGCGCGAGCGCGCGTTTCCGCTGGCGCTGGCCTGCTGGCGCGTGGGCACGCCCCAACTGCGCAACCGTGGTACCATCGCTGGCAACCTCATCACCGCATCCCCGGCGAACGACACCATCGCTGCCCTGTGGGCGCTGGATGCGATCCTGACGCTGCGCAGCGTTCGAGGCGAGCGCGCGTTAAACATGGGCGATTTTTACCAGGGCGTGCGGCAGACCGCGCTGGCCCCCGACGAGATGGTGACCGACATTGCTTTTCCGGCGCTAGCGGCAAGTCAGCGCGGCATCTTTGTAAAGCTGGCCCTGCGGCGCACGCACGCCATTGCCCTGGTCAACACTGCTGCCGTGCTCACCTTCGATGGCGACACTGTCACCCAGGCGCGCATCACGCTGGGAAGCGTGGCCCCCACCGTCATCCGCGCGCGGGATGCCGAGAGCGCGCTGGTGGGGAGGCCCTTGAGCGACGCATCTATCGCCAGCGCGGCTGATCTGGCCGTCGAGACCACCGCCTGTATTACCGATATCCGCGCCGGGTGCGACTATCGCGAGGAGGTGGTGCGCGTGCTGGTGCGCCGGGCATTGATCGCTCTGCGGGACGAGACGGAGCGGACCGAGTTCCCCGCCGCGCCGCCGATGCTGTGGGGCCGCACCGATGGCCATTTTCCCCGCTTGGCGGGCAGGACCATATGCCACCACAGTGATGGCCCCGAGACCGTCGAATGTACCGTCAACGGGGAGAACGTCGTCGTGCAGCGGGTCGGTGGCAAGACGCTGCTGCAGATGCTGCGCGACGACCTAGGATTGACGGGCACCAAGGAGGGCTGCGGCGAGGGGGAGTGCGGAGCGTGCACCGTGTGGCTGGACGGCGTCACGGTGCTGGCCTGTCTGACGCCCGCCCCCCGCGCACACGGCGCGCAGATTGTCACCATCGAAGGGCTTGCCAGCGATGAGCTTCATCCGGTGCAGCAGGCGTTCATCGACGAGGGAGCGGTGCAGTGTGGCTTTTGCACGCCGGGGTTCGTGATGGCCGGGGCCAGTCTGCTGGACGAGATCCCCCAGCCCACCCGCGAGCAGATCCTGGCCGGGCTGACGGGTAACCTGTGCCGTTGCACGGGGTATGCCAAGATCGTGAAAGCCATCGAGAAAGCAGCTGGAGAAGCGGTCGAGGGAGCGTGATGCTGGATTGTCTGCGGGCTTGTTTTGTGTCCGGTCGCGTTCTCTATACCCGTCACGCGCGGGACGAGATGCGGTCGGAGGGTTTAGTCCAATACGTGAGCGTGAGGTATTTGAGGCTATCCAAGCTGGCAGGATCATAGAGGACTACGCAGAGGTTGAGCCGTACCCCTGCGCCCTCATCTATGGGCGGACGGCGGTGGACCGCCCTATTCACGCGGTTTGCGCTTATGCTAGCGACGATGATCTCGTCATCGTGATTACTGTTTACGAGCCGGATCCTGATCGTTGGGCGGATTTGGAAAGGAGAAGACGATGAAGTGCGTCATCTGTCACAGTTCAGATATCGAAGAAAAAGTGGTCGATGAGATGTTCTGGGTGGATCAGGACGTGGTTTTGGTTCCGTATCGTGTGCTGGTCTGCAACAATTGTGGAGAGCGATATTATAGCCGAACTGCGATGCGTCGTCTTGAGGAAATCGAGGAAAATCTCCGGGACAGAACGGCGCGACTGGAGACAATTGGCCAGGTGTTAAAGGTCCCCCCTCAGTCAGAGCCAGCCCACACCGTTCGCGAATCATCCTCTGAGTACAGTGCGGAGTCTTCAGAGTCGCAAGATCGTGAGGGAGGTTAAGTGGGCGGTAGGGGGAGGAGGTGGTGGCGATGACTGAGATCGTCGGCCAATCCGTCGCCCGCGTGGACGCCCGCGCCAAGGTCACCGGCGAGGCCAAATATCCGGCAGACTTTTCGATGGCGGATATGCTCCACGCCAAGGTGCTCTTCGCCGGCCGGCCCCACGCCCGCGTGCTCGGCATCGACGCCTCCGAGGCAGAAGCCGTTCCCGGCTTTGTCGCTGTCTTTACCGCGGCGGACGTGCCCGTCAACGAGTATGGCCTGCAGACACCCGACCAGCCGGTGCTGTGCGGGCCGGGCTCACCCAAACCCGGCACCGACGTGATACGCTTTGTCGGCGACCAGGTGGCCGTGATCGTGGCCGAGACGGAGCAGGCGGCCACCCAGGCGCGCGACTTGATCCGCGTCGAGTACGAGGATCTGCTCGTGGTGGCCGATCCCTTCGCGGCGCTCGAACCCGACGCGCCGCAGTTGCATCCCTATCGCTTGCATAGCGAGTTCCACCCCGAGCTCAATGGCGTGGAGGGCAACCGCATCTGCCATCACCAGATTCGCAAGGGGGACATGGCGGCCGGGTGGGCCGCGGCTGAGGTGATCGTCGAGGCCGAGTACCGCACGCCGTCCCAGGAGCATGCCTACCTCCAGCCGGAGGCGGGACTGTCCTACATCGACGACGAGGGGCGGGTGACTATCGTCGTGGGCGGGCAGTGGACGTGGGAGGATCAGCGGCAGATCGCCCACGCGCTCGGTCTGGAACAGGAGCGGGTGCGCGTGATCTACCCCGCCATCGGGGGGGCGTTCGGCGGGCGGGAGGACATGTCGGTGCAGATCGTGCTGGCGCTGGCGGCATGGCGGTTGCAGCGCCCGGTCAAGATGGTGTGGAGCCGCGAGGAATCGATCCTGGGCCACTGCAAGCGCCACCCGATGTGGCTGCGCTGCAAGTGGGGCGCTACAGGCGATGGCAAGCTGGTGGTGGCGGAGGTACAGGTCGTGGCCGACGGTGGGGCCTACTGCTACACCACCAACAAGGTGCTGGGCAACGCGACCATCACTTGCACCGGCCCGTACGAGATTCCCAACATTCACGTGGATGTGGATGGCGTCTACACCAACAATCTGCCCAGCGGGGCCTTTCGCGGCTTTGGCGCACCGCAGGGGCTGTTCGCCGCCGAGATGCAGATGAACAAGCTGGCCGAGGCGCTGGGAATGGACCCGGTGGAGCTGCGGATGAAGAACCTGCTCCGCGACAGGAGCCTGGCGGCGATGGGGACTCCCTTGCCCGGCGGCGTGCACCTGGTCGAGGTGACGGAGGCGTGCGCCAAAAAGGCCGGCTGGCAGCAGACCGAACAGGGCTGGCAGAAGCCAAAGACTAAAGCGGCGCGCGGTATCGGCATCGCCGTCGGCTACAAGAACATCGGCTTCTCCTTTGGCTACCAGGAGAACTGCTGGGCGAAGGTCGAACTCCGAGACGAGGAGAAGGTTGAAGAGGCCGTGGTCACTATCGGCAGCGCGGAGGTGGGGCAGGGCACGCACACGGTCATCAAGCAGATGGCGGCCGAGGCGCTCAAGCTGCCGCTGGAGCGGGTCACACTGGTCGCCTCCGATACCGCCACCAGCCTCGGCAACTCCGGCTCCGTCTCCGCCTCGCGCATGACGTTTATGGCGGGCAACGCCGTACGCGGCGCGGCCAAGGCGGCGCTGGAAAAGTGGCGGGCAAATGAACGGCCGGCCGTCGCCGAGCACACCTACCTGGCGCCAAAGACCACGCCCTTCGATCCACAGACCGGCTACGGCGTGCCCAATTTTGCCTACGGCTACGTGGCCCAGGCGGTGGAGGTGGAGGTGGACGACGAGACCGGCCAGCTGCGCGTGCTGCGCGTGGTCAGCGCCGACGACGTGGGCAAGGCGGTCAACCCGCAGCAGGTCGAGGGGCAGATCGAGGGCGGCGTGGCTCAGGCGGTGGGCTGGGCGACGTGCGAGAATTTTATCGCCGAGGGTGGGCGCGTGCTGACCCCGCACCTCAGCACCTACTTGATCCCCACCATCGCCGACGTGCCTGAGCGAGTCGAGTCGATCATCGTCGAGCAGGCCGATCCGCGCGGTCCGTGGGGCGCGCGCGGGATGGGGGAGATGCCCTTTCTGCCACTGGCCCCGGCGCTGGTCGCCGCCGTCCAGGATGTGACAAAAGTGTGGTTTGACGAGCTTCCACTGACGCCGGAGCGGGTATTGGAGGGATTGGAGGGGGACAAACGATGATCGTCGGTGTGCCAAAGGAGATAAAAGATCACGAGTACCGTGTGGCGATGACACCGGGCGGCGTTCACCAATTAGCCGGATATGGGCACCGCGTGCTGGTCGAGACAGGTGCGGGTGAGGGCAGCGGCTTTTCGGACGAGCAGTGTGAGCGTGCCGGGGCCGAGATCGTGCCCGCGGCTGCCGATGCCTGGAGCGCGCAGTTGGTGGTCAAGGTCAAAGAGCCGCAGCCGGTCGAGTACAATTTTCTGCGGCCCGACCTGACGATTTTCACCTATCTGCACCTGGCGGCAGACGAGGGGCTGACGCGCGAGATGATGGTGCGTGGGCTGACCGGGATAGCCTACGAGACGGTCGAGCTGCCCAATGGGAATCTGCCCCTGCTGACGCCGATGAGCGAGGTGGCCGGGCGCATGGCGGTCCAGGTCGGCGCGCACTATATGGAGAAGGAGAACGGCGGCCGCGGCAAGCTCTTGAGCGGCGTGCCGGGCGTGCGGCCGGCCGACGTGGTCATCATCGGCGGGGGCGTGGTGGGCACCAACGCGGCCCACGTGGCCTCGGGGTTGGGCGCGCAGGTGTTCGTCATCGACATCAATCTCGACCGTTTGCGCTACCTGGATGACGTATTACACAGGCGACTGGTCACTTTGAGCTCCCACCCGCTGAACATCGCCGAGGCGGTGCGGCGGGCCGACCTGCTGATCGGGGCGGTGCTGATCAAGGGGGCCAGAGCGCCCAAGCTGGTGACGCGCCAGATGGTGGGCACGATGACGCCCGGCAGCGTGATCGTGGACGTGGCGGTCGACCAGGGCGGCTGCATCGAGACCACGCATCCCACCACGCACTCCGATCCGGTATTCTTCGTCGATGGCGTGCTGCACTACTGTGTGGCCAATATGCCGGGTGCGGTGCCGCGCACCAGCACCTACGCGTTGAGCAACGCCACGCTGCCCTACATCGTCAAGCTGGCCGAGATGGGCACCGAGGCCGCCATCGGGTCCGATCCTGCCCTGGCGTTGGGGGTGAACACCTACGGGGGCAAGATCACTTATCCGGGCGTGGCTGAGGCGTTCGATGTGGCGTACACGCCGCTGGACGCACTGCTCTAATTTCCGGCCATCAAGATGAGCACCCAACGCACAAAGCCCGACTGGAACACCCTCGCTCCCTACGCCGGTCGCTGGGTGGCGGTGGTGCGTGGGCACGTGGTCGGCGTGGGATGGACGGAGAAGGAGGCCCGGCAGGCGGCCAAGCGCAGCCGCCCCAAGGAGGAGCCGCAGGTGTTGTTCGTGCCCGCAGTGGAGGATTTCGATGAAGACGGCAAGCCTGCCTGATTGGCCCTGGCAGACCGTGCGCGCCCTGGCTGCGAAGCGCGACGTGCGCGTGTGGCCGGTCGGAGGCGCGGTGCGCGACGCGCTGCTGGGGCGGCCCCTGCGCGATTGGGACTTTGCCGTCGAGTATGGCGCGATGAAGCTGGCGCGCGCCGTGGCCGACGCGCTCGGCGGGGCCTACTATCCGCTCGACGAGGAACGTGACACCGGCAGGGTCGTCCTTGTGGAGGAGGATGGCGTTCGCTTGGACCTGGACTTTGCCGCCCTGCGCGGTGACAGCCTCGAGGTTGACCTGTTGACCCGCGATTTCACCATCAACGCACTGGCGCTCGACGAGACGGGCGCGTTGGTCGACGTGACCGGCGGGCTGGCCGACCTGGAAGATGGCTGCGTGCGCGCGGTGAGCGACCAGGCGTTCCAGGATGACCCGCTGCGGCTGCTGCGCGCGGTGCGCATAGCGGCCGAGCTGGGTTTTGAGATCGAGCCGCAGACGGCAGCCTGGATGCGGCGTGACGCCCATTTGCTGACCGAACCGTCGGCCGAGCGGGTGCGGGACGAGTTCGTGCGGCTGCTCTCTCTGCCGGGGGCGGCGGCATCCCTGGAACGCTTGGATGCGTTTGGGCTGCTGGCCCTCGTGCTGCCGGAGCTGGAAGCGCTTAAAGGGGTCGAGCAGTCGCCGCCGCACCGCTACGGCGTGTGGCGTCACACCCTGGCGATAGTGGACGTGCTGGAGGGCGTCGTCGCCGTCGCCACAGGGCAGCAGGGTGAGCCATCCTCGGCGGATGTGCCCCCCACCGCCTGGGACGACCTGGCGCGGGCGCTGAGCCAGTTTACCGGGAACGTGGCCGGCCACCTGGCGGTCGAGGTCAGCGGCGGGCACGACCGGTCGCAGTTGCTCAAATTGGCGGCGCTTCTCCACGACGTGGGCAAGCCCAAGACACAGTCTGAAGGGGATGACGATCGTATCCACTTCTACAACCACGAACTGGTGGGGGCGCAGATGGCAGCGGCGCGTATGCAGGATCTGCGCTTCAGCCGCGACGAGATAGAGCGCGTGCGCACCATCGTCGGCGCGCACATGCGCCCGGCCCACCTGGCCCGCACCGATGACCTCACGCGCCGTGCGATCTATCGCTTCTTCCGCGCCACGAGTTGCGGCGGTATCGACGTGGTGCTCCTTTGCCTGGCCGATCACCTGGCGACCTGGGGGCCGAACCTGCAGGAGGAGCGTTGGGCGCGCAGGCTGGGGGTGGCCAAGACGTTGCTGACTCATTGGTTCGACCGGTACGAGGAGACGGTGGAGCCGCCGCTGCTGCTCACTGGGGGTGAGCTGATGGCCGAGTTGAGCCTGGAGCCCGGCCCGCGGATTGGGCGGCTGCTGAGGACGCTGCAAGA
>CAZWPV010000136.1:0-6985 GCA_964635485.1 uncultured Anaerolineales bacterium | reverse complement strand
TGGGGATCACGCCCTTCCGCCTGGCGTCCGTGGTGGGAGGGGCCCTGCTGGCGCTGTACGTCTTTATGTCAGATGCGATCCGGGCAGTTTTGGCCGGGCCGGTCGATTGGGACACACTGCGCCCGACACCGTTTCAGTGGCCGCTGTTCCTGGTGGCGTTAAGCCTGATGGCAGTGCCGACTTTGAGCGCGACGTGGCCGAGGCTCAAACCCGGCTCTAAAGTTGTGGGCGTTCAGTCGGAGCTTGGGCCCGATGTCTTTGCCAGAGAATCCTGAAGGTACTTAAGGCCACAAGGGCTGCGGCGAACAAGAGCACGCTGGCGACAGAGTACCAGTAGATCTTGGGAAAGTTTGTCAGGAGGAGAAAGAGGCTCGCCATGTGGATGAGGGGAACAAAGACCAGTGTGAGGATGAGACGAGAGCCGGGATGGCCCCAGGTCAGCGCAGTGTGTGATATCAGGATGGTGAGCAGGATCCCATACAGCACTAGCCCGCCCTGGGATTCGATGAGGGTGGAGAGGGCCTCGGCGATGGTCAGTACACCCAGGTAGATGACGGCGGTCGGGATCGCGTATTTTTGTAGTGTTGCGCGCAGGTCTGGCAGCCAACTTTCGGGGGTGCTTGGTTCTACTTTGACGTCCTCTACCAGGCTCTCTGCGATTTTTGGACGGATGGCTCCGATGGCCAACGCCTCCAGCCTGCGACGCGCTAACGTGTTGTGGTGATCGATGGAGAGAACTTGTTTCAGGCAAAAGCGTTGCTCCTCTTCCGAATCCACTGCCTTGGCCATCCAAAACCATCCGTGTTCGGAATGCGGATCGGCCTTTAGCACCTGCTCCAATAGCTGACGCGCCTTTTCTTTGTTTCCTGCACCGATCTCTGCAGTGGCCAGATGAAGTAGTGGGGATTCTGCGACGTCTTGTCCAAGCGTTTCCGACCTGCGCTTGGCCAGGGTGCTGCGGTGGCCGATCTTTAGCGCCTGCTGCACGCTGATGCGTCGCTTTTCTCCGGCGTTTGATCTGCTGGCCGTCTCCGGGGTAGCAGGGGGCCGCCGCGACGGCGTGGCACTTGCCAGGGGGATCGTGATCGGGGTGTAGGGCTTTTCCGCGGTATCTGTGTGGCTGGAGAAGAAATCATCCCAGGTCACGAGTTTTATCTCGGCCCGCGATTCACAGCGTGTGCCTCCCTGGGTGGTGATGGCTGGATTCAGCGTGCTCATGGGCTTTCCAATCACCTCCACTATACCCGGAAAACCGTCTTTTGATCGTTTCTCTTGTGTTACAGAAGTGTTGCGGGGAAATAGTGTAGGGGGAGGATGTATTTTGGCATGGATCAGGTCTTTTCATGCCATCTTCAGGCCGATTTGGCCCTCTTATTGGCCTTTCCGACCACCTCTCACGCCATTGCCACCGCCTCAATCTCGACGCGCCCGTCCAGCGGCAGGGCGGCCACCTGCACCGCCGAGCGTGCGGGTGGGTTCTCCGGGAAGAATTCGGCATAGACCCCGTTCATGCGGGAAAACTCTCCAATGTCCTGCAAAAAGACGGTGGTCTTGATCACGTGCTCCAAGCAAGAGTCTCCTGCCTCGAGTACCGCCTTGAGGTTCTCCAGCGCCTGTCGGGTCTGGCTCTCGATGTCCGGCCCGGCGAATTCCTTCGTGCCCGGAACGATGCCCAGTTGCCCGGCGGTGAAGACGAGAGCGCCCGCCTGTATGCCCTGTGAGTATGGACCGACCGCCGCCGGGGCCTCTTCTGTGGCGATGATGTGCCTATCCATTTTGCCTCCTTCTGATGATCGATATGCTGGTTTGAGAGATTATATCCTGACGCAGAAGCCAGGTCAAGCGCATCGCCCGGCGTTGTGGTCGTATGGCGTCGTGCTATAATGGTTTTGGTACCTCTGACCCTTTGGGATGCTCTCAGTGGCGAATTGGTCCAATAACTGTCGTGTGAATGCAGTTCCGGCGTAGCCGGAACTGCCAGGGCACCCGAAGGGTGCCCATTGGCGAATGCAAAGCAGTTGCGCTATAATGGGGCCATGGATCGTTCGCGTCGCCTTCGCGTGCCTCTCGTGCTGGCTCTGGTCGCCGTGGTCGTCGCTGCGGCTGCTTTGCTCTTGCTGCGCGGCAGGCAGCGCGAGTCTACACCCGCTGCCTCGCCCGTTTCTACGCCGTCACAAGCGTCGCCGTTGTCCACACCTGCCGTCGCTGGGACGGCTGCCCCTTATCGCCAGGCCAGTCTGGCCTCTGCTTTGCTCTGGGTGGCGCTGGGGAGCATACTGGCTTTGGGCATGACCTTCCTCATTCTTCGCCGATCTTGCCCAGACACGTGATGAAGCGGCAGCGCTCTATTTACCTCGCTGCGCTCGCGTCGTTGGCGCTGGTCGCCTTCGCCGTGCGCGCCATCTCCCTCGACGCTCAGTCCATGTGGCGGGACGAGGTGGACGCGATGCTCTTTGCCACCGCGCCGCTAGGCGAGGTGCTTTCCCACTTCACTCAACCCCGTTGGAACGGCCCGCTCTACTTCCTGTTGCTGCGTGGCTGGATCGCGCTCACCGGTACGAGCGAGTACGCGCTGCGTTTTTTCTCGCTGTTCTTTGGCGTCCTCTGCGTGCCGCTTGTGTACGTGCTGGGCCGCCGCCTGTTCAACCGGCAAACCGGCTTCATCGCCGCGCTGCTGGTGACTGCATCTCCCTACCTCACCTGGTACAGCCAGGAGGTCAAGATGTACACGTTGGTGCCGGCCCTGACGCTGCTGGCGATCTATGCGCTGCGCCGCGCCTTGAGCTTGCCGAAGGGCCGTGCCCTGAGCTTGCCGAAGGACCGCGCCGTCGAAGGGGGTAAGTGGTACTGGTGGGCCGTGCAGGTGGTTGCTACCACCCTGGCCTCCTATTCCCACATCCTGGCCGTTCTGTTGATTCCCGTGCAGGTATTGATCTATTTAACCTGGTGGCCCAAGGCGCGCAAGCGGTGGCTCGGCGCGTTGATCGCTCTGGCCTGTCTCGTCTTGCCGTACCTGCCGCTGGCCGAGTGGCAGGTGCCGCTGTTGATCGAACCTCGCGCGACGGGATTCGGGTATTACGAACTGTATGAGATAGCGCAGGTACTGCTCAACGGTTGGAGCACAGGATACTTTGGCAGTTATGGGTGGGGTCATCCGTGGGCAGCGGTGGTGATGAGCGGATTGATCGCGTGGGGCCTTTTGAGTCTTTTTCTTTCCTCGGGAGGGGTGTGGGAGCAGTTGAGAAAACGCCTCTCTCTGCTGTGTTGGCTCGTGTTCCCTCCGCTGGTGGTATGGATCGTCTCGTTTTGGCAGCCGCTCTTCACAGATCGTTACCTTATCTGGGCCGGATTGCCTTTTTACCTGTTGATCGCTCTGGGTCTGGCAGTCATTTGGCGAGCCGGAAGCTGGGGCAGGTGGGCAGCGGTGGTTTTGATAAGCCTGGTGCTCGGCTTCAACGTCACCAGCTTGTGGCAACAGGCCACTCAGCAGGGTAAGGCGAACTTTCGCGCCGCTGCCGCTTACGTGGCGGCTAACTATGAAGAGTCCGACCTGGATAAGGTAGTCGTGCAGCCAGGTTTCCATCGATCTGCCTGCGAGGACTGTGCGTTTCGAGCCTACATGCCTATCGTCCTCTCTCGCTACCATCAGTTCGAGGGGCTGATTGTCTTTCAGATTCCCCATGGCAGGTACGCCTTCGATTACTATTTCCCCTACGCGGGCTATCCCTGGGCCGAGGGGCTGTATACGAATCATCGCTACCCGGATGGAGCCTACCTGATGAGCGAAGAGCAAGCAGCGGAGGCGATGGAGAGAATGACGGAGGGATACGACGTCGTCTGGCTGGTGGCGAGCGAGATGGAGATGTGGGACGAGCGAGGGTTGGTACAGGCGTGGCTAGAAGCCAATATGCGGCGGGCGGACGAGCAGCACTACTTGTGGGTTGACGTGTATCGATATAAGAAGTGATACGTGATGCGCGATCTTGCCCTCGGTCGTCGCGCATCGCGTTTCCCGTTTCGCGTTTTGGGGTATAATATCCTCCACGAATCTGGATCCTGGGAGGACGTCTCTTGGAAATTGGCACCGTGCGACCCGTAGACATCGAACAGGAGATGCGCAGCGCGTACCTGGATTACGCGATGAGCGTCATCGTCTCGCGCGCGCTGCCCGACGCCCGCGACGGTCTCAAGCCGGTCCAGCGGCGTATCCTCTACGCAATGCACGACATGGGCTTGCGACCCGACACGCCGTACAAGAAATCGGCCCGCATCGTGGGCGAGGTGCTGGGCAAGTATCATCCCCACGGCGATTCTGCCGTCTACGACGCGATGGCGCGCATGGCGCAGGACTTTTCTCTGCGCTACCCGCTGGTGGATGGGCAGGGCAACTTTGGCTCGATCGACGGCGATAGCCCCGCCGCGATGCGCTACACCGAGGCGCGCCTGAATCGCGCGGCGCTCGAGCTTTTGCTCGACATCGATAAGGACACCGTGGACTGGGTGGATAATTTCGACGGCACGCTTCAGGAGCCAGCGGTGCTCCCGGCGGCCCTGCCCAACCTGTTGGTCAACGGCTCCTCCGGCATCGCCGTCGGCATGGCCACCAACATCCCGCCGCACAACCTGGGCGAGGTGTGCGACGCGCTGGGCTACCTGATCGACCGCTGGGACGACCTCGACGGGGTGACGGTCGAAGACCTGCTGGAATACGTCGAGGGGCCGGATTTTCCCACTGGCGGCATCATCGTCGGCCGGGAGGAGATCGTCCACGCCTACGCCACCGGCCGTGGGCGGCTCACCGTGCGGGCGATGACGCACATCGAGGAGATGTCCGGCGGACGCAGCCGCATCGTCATCACTGAGCTACCCTATCAGACCAACAAGTCGTCTTTGCTGGAGCGAATCGCCGAGCTCGCCCGCTCCGACCGGATTGACGCTGTCTCCGACCTGCGCGACGAGTCGGACCGGCGCGGGATGAGTATCGTCATTGAGCTCAAGCGCGGCGCGCAGCCGGAGACGACGCTTAACCAGCTCTTCAAGTACACGCCGCTCCAATCCACTTTCGGCGTGCAGATCCTGGCCCTGGTCGACGGCGAGCCACGTCTGCTGAACCTCAAGCGGGCGTTGCAGCTCTTTATCGAGCATCGCCGGGAAGTGGTCACCCGCCGCTCGCAGTACGAGCTGGAAAAGGCCCGCCAGCGAGCCCACGTTCTCGAGGGGCTCAAGATCGCCCTCGATCACCTGGATGCCGTCATCAAAACGATCCGCGAGTCGCCCGACGTCGATACGGCTCGCGAGCGGCTGATGAAGCACTTTGAGCTTTCGGAGGTGCAGGCGCAGGCGATTCTGGATATGCAACTGCGGCGCTTGGCGGCGCTGGAGCGCCAAAAGATCGAGGACGAGTACCTGGAGCTGATCCAGCGTATCGCCTATTTTGAGGATCTGCTGGCCTCGCCGCGCAAGATTCTGTACCTTATCAAGGAGGAGTTAGGCGAGCTGAAGCAGGCCTATGCCGATGGTCGTCGCACGCGCCTGGTCGAGGAGGATGCCGAGCTCACGGTGGAGGACCTGGTGGCTGAGGAGGACGTACTGATCGTCATCACTGAGCGCGGCTATATCAAGAGCGTGCCGGCCGGGGCTTATCGCGCCCGCGGCAGCGGTGGGCGTGGCGT
Organism: uncultured Anaerolineales bacterium; assembly: GCA_964635485.1. Classification (GTDB taxonomy): domain Bacteria; phylum Chloroflexota; class Anaerolineae; order B4-G1; family B4-G1; genus JAFGED01. The sequence continues at coordinate 1,313 of CAZWPV010000136.1, read as the reverse complement.
CAAGGGGGTGGCCCGGGACGAGGATGCCATCACGCGCATGTTCTCCGCGCGCACGCTAGACACGCTCCTCTTCTTTAGCAATAGGGGCAAGGTCTATGAGGAAAAGGTCTACCAGATCCCCAAGATGGACCGTGCTTCCAAGGGCGTGCTGCTGAACAGTATCTTGTCGCTGGCGGCCGGCGAGCGGATCACCTCTGCGGTCGCCGTCTCTGATTTTGAGGGGTCGCCTGGGACGGACGTTCCGTCCGAAGCCGAAGGGCGGGAAGGCACCGTGGTAATGTTCACGCACCAGGGTAAGGTCAAGCGCGTTGCGCTGAGCGAGTTCAGCAACGGGCGGCGCAGCGGCCTGGTAGCCATACAGTTGAGCAGGGGGGATGAATTGGGCTGGGCTCGGTTGATGCGCGGTGACGAGGACTTGATCGTCGTCACCCAGCAGGGGCAGGCGTTGCGCTTTGGCGGGGAGACGGTGCGCGTGATGGGGCGCAGCGCCGCCGGTGTCAACGCCATCAAACTCGATCGGGGCGACCGGGTGTGCAGCGCAGGCGTCGTCGAGAATGACGCCGGGGCCGACCTGTTGGTCGTGACGACGAAGGGGTACTGTAAGCGCACGTCTCTGAGCGAGTTCGCGGTCAAGGGGCGCTACGGGAAGGGGGTGCGCTGCCTGGGCGGCGAGCGGGAGCAGACGGGCGTCATCTCTGCTGCCCGCGTGGTACACTCCGAGGACGAGGTCACCTTGATCTCGACGGGCGGTATGGTGCTGCGCGCTGCCGTGGACGACATCCCCCAGATGGGCCGGGCCGCGCGTGGCTCGAAGGTGATGGAGCTGAAGAAGGGTGATGAGATAAGATCGGTGGCGGTGATAGGCAGCGAGGAGTGAAAGATTCTCTTCCCTCAATGGGGGAGGAGTTGGAGGAAGGGGTATGTGGGCAGATTGGCGTGAGCGGCGTCCGGGGCAGACGCTGGCCTTTATGGAGGAGGCGGACGCGGATCTATTGGCCGAGACGCTGGTGTCTTTTGCCAACTCCGATGGTGGTACGGTTCTCATCGGCGTGGACGAGGCGGGGCGGTTTGCCGGGCGTGTCTATCCCGACGAGGTCGAATCGGCGCTGCGGGAGGCGGCGCGCGAGTGCCGCCCGCCGGTCGATGTGCGCTGGCAGCAGGCCGCGGCGGAGGATGGTATGGTGTACGCTATCGTCGTCAAGCGCAGCCCCGAGCTACATAGCCTGGCCGACGGGCGCGTGCTCGTCCGTACCGGCGCAGAAAACCACCCCCTCAGCGGCGACCAGATTCGCCAGCTCGCCGCGACCAAGTCC
>CAZWPV010000135.1:0-7020 GCA_964635485.1 uncultured Anaerolineales bacterium | reverse complement strand
GGTATCTACTGATACACCCAGCATACGGGCCGCTTCGCTGATGCGTACTCTCATACCATAATTATACGCAAAACACCAGAAAAGTCAATATATAAGTATATTCTCTTATTCAGTTACTACCCCCCTCATTATCCCCCCACTAGCCTCCCCCACCAGGGGGGAGGAATCTGACGCCCCCTCCCTCGGTGGGAGGGGGCGCGCGAGTACGCGCGAAGGGGAGAGGGCATTTTCGTCATTGCGGGTGCCCCATCGGGGCGTGGCGACCGTTCCTGAATACGCCCTTGCCCCCAACTACAAACACACCCTATGACCACCGTCCTCTTGACACAGAGTGGCTTAAGGTATAGAATGATTGCAGGAAGCACATCGACTGTTTTGAGGTTGTTGAATGGAGTACGAGGACTACTACAAAATCCTAGGCGTGGATCGAAACGCCTCTGAGAAGGAGATCAAGCGGGCCTACCGTAAGTTGGCCCGCAAATTTCATCCTGACGTCAATCCAGGCGACAAAGCGGCCGAGGAAAAGTTCAAAGAGATCAACGAGGCTCACGAAGTGCTGAGCGATCCCGACAAGCGATCCAAGTACGACCAGCTAGGCGCTAACTGGCAACAGTGGCGGCGCAGGGGAGGCGATCCCAACAATTTTGACTGGTCGCAGTGGTTCGCCGGCGGGCCAGGCGGCGCACCAGGTGGCGTGCGCGTCGAGTGGAGCGGCGACATAGGCGACCTCTTTGGTGGCGGAGGGGCGGGCGGGTTCTCGGACTTTTTCCGCGCCATATTCGGCGGGATTGGAGGCGCAGGGGGCGCCGGCACCACCGGTAGCCCATTCGGCGGCGCGACCGGGCAGCGTGCATTGCATGGGCAGGATATGGAAGCCCAGGTAGAGATCACCCTGGAGGAAGCGCTCCGAGGCACCACCCGCATGTTAGAACGGGACGACGGGCGCAAGATGCGCGTAAAGATACCTCCGGGCGCGCACACGGGGTCAAAGATAAAAGTCGCCGGCAAGGGCGGTTCGGGCTATGCCGGTGGCGTGCCTGGAGACCTCTATCTCGTCATCAGGGTCAAGCCGCACCCGGTCTTTCGGCGCAACGGAAACGACCTGCGCTGCGATGTTCCCGTCGATCTATATACCACCGTGCTGGGCGGCGAGGCGCAGGTGTCGACGCTCAACGGTAACGTGTCGCTAAAGATCCCTGCAGGTACCAACAGCGGCAAGACCTTCCGCCTGCGAGGCAAGGGGATGCCCGATCCGCGCAAGCCGGAGCGACGCGGCAACCTGCTGGTCACAGTCCAGGTACAGGTTCCCCAGAAGCTCAATGCCCGCGAGCGCGAGCTTTTCGAGAAACTGGTCGCCCTCCGCAATAAGGAATAGATGTGACGCTACGCAAGAGACATCTGCTATTCCTGCTGCCTATCATGTCGGCCGTGTTGGCCTGCGCCTGTAGCGGCCAGGAACTCTTCCTCTTGCCCACCTCGCCCCCCGTCGTGGCCATCGCCACCCCCACGCCTCTGTCGGAGGATGTCGTCGCCAAAGCGGAGGCGGAGGACGCCCTGTTGATCCGCATCTACCAGCAGGCCAACCCGGCCGTGGTATACATCAGGGTGCTGGTGGAAGACGAGGGATCCCTCGTACTGCTTGGATCTGGCTCTGGCTTCGTGATAGATACCCAAGGTCACATTGTCACCAACAACCACGTCATCGAAGCGGCCGACGCTGTCAAAGTGACCTTCTCCGACGGCAGCGTGACCGATGCCCAAATCCTGGGCCGAGACCCGTATTCCGACCTGGCGGTGCTCAAGGTAGACGCGCTCCCTGAAGGAGTAAGACCACTAGAGCTCGGGGATTCGAGCAAGCTACAAGTAGGCCAGCGGGTGATCGCAATCGGCAATCCCTTTGGCCTGGAGGGAACGATGACCACCGGCATCGTAAGCGCCGTCGGACGCTCACTCTCCGCCGAGGCGACTGATGCGGGCATGTTCAGCATTCCCGAGATCATCCAAACAGACGCGGCCATAAACCCCGGCAACTCCGGGGGGCCGCTGCTGGATTCACAAGGACAGGTGGTCGGCGTCAACACGGCCATACGCTCGCTGACGGGAACGAATTCCGGTGTCGGCTTTGCCATACCGGTCAACATCGTCAGGCGCATCGTGCCCAAGCTGATCGAGGAAGGCACGTATCACTATCCCTATCTGGGTATCAGCTCCGACAACCGTCTTCCCCTGGTCGATCTGGCAGGGCCGATGGCTCTGCCGGTGACTCGCGGCGTGCTCATCACTAGCGTCACGGAAGGAACGGCGGCGGATCGAGCTGGCTTGCGAGGTGGCGACCCTGCCGATATAGTCGAAGTCTATGGCATGCAGATCGTGGCAGGTGGCGATGTCATCGTCGCCATAGACAGCTACGAGATACACGACTTTAACGACTTGATCGCTTATCTGGTGCGCGAGACCGAAGTAGGCCAGAGAGTCGTGTTGACCATAATCCGCGATGGGGAGGAGTTGGAAGTACCGGTGACGTTGGGAGAAAGACCATAATATCACAAGAAAGGGGCAAAGGCATGTTCAAACAAGATGACTTGCGCGAACTGGCGGCGTACCAGGCACAGACACCCATACTGAGCGTCTACCTGGACGTAGACCCAACAAAACACACGACAGATGAATACAAGTTGGCGCTGCGACAGATGCTCAAACGCACGGAGGGAACGGCTGCCCCCGAAGACATAGCAGCCGTAGAGCGCTTTTTCAATCACGAGTACGATTGGTCGGGCCGGGGCGTGGCTGTCTTTTCCTGCAATAACGAAGGATTTTGGCGCGCGTATTCCCTGGCCGTTCCCGTCACTTCGAGAGTGACGGCAGCGCGCAAACCCTATGTCTGGCCTCTGGCGGCGTTAGTGGATGCCTATGGCAGCTACTTGGTTGCATTGGCAGATCGCCAGGGAGTGCGACTTTCACTTTTTGAGATGGGCGAGTTGCAGGCCATGGATGGATATATCGGAGAGGAAGTGCGCAGGCTAAAGAGAGGGCGTGGCTCATCAGGCGGACACGGCCGCCGGGGTGGCGAACTCATCTCCAGCCAGCACGAAGAGGAGATGGTGAAACGCAACATCCGTGAGGCGGTGGAGATAACCCGACAATTCTGGGAGCAACACAAGCCGCAGAGTCTGATCCTCGCCGGTGCCGACCCGACGGTGATTCAATTCCGCGAGGCGTTGCCCAAGCACCTGCAGGAGAAGGTGATCGGCTCGTTCAACGCCGACATGAACGTATCCGGCGTGGAGATACGGGACCGCTCACTCGAGATTCTCGAGCAAGTGGAGCAAGAGCGAGAAGACACACTAGTAGAAGCCGTGTTCACGGCAGCAGCCAAGGGGCGAGGTGGCGTCATCCGCCTGGCCGACACCCTCGGCGCGGCTCACGAAGGTCGCATCCAGACGCTGGTGGTTGCCCGCGACTACCGCCAACCGGGCTATCAGTGCCGCAACTGTGGCTACATTACCGACCAATCCCTCAAAGTCTGCCCCTTCTGTGGAGACACGTTCGCAGAAATCCCCGACGCGACCGAAGCGCTGGTGACCAAGGTCATCGAAGACAGCGGTAAGGTGGAGGTTATAGACAACCATCCCAAGATCGCCGAGTTCGGCGTGGGAGCGCTGCTGCGGTATTAGGGACGGCTGCCAAGGCAGCATAGGGCAAAAAGGGGCCGCCACGCGGCGAAAGCCGCACAACGGCCCCTCTTCGCTACACCAACGAGTTGCGTATGACGAGTCTGAGTGTGCTCATCACCGCCTTCCGCGAGGCAACGACGGTTGGCCAGGCCATCGAGGCGTTTCTCCCCCAACTGCCTACGCATTCTACGAATGCGCCGGATTCGCAGGATACGCCAGACGTCGAGATTCTGATCGTGTGCCCCGATCCCGAGACGACCGCCGTGGTGGACGACTACGCCGCTCGCCACCCGGCCGTGCGGCACGTCGCCGATGCTCAACAGGGCAAGCCGGCCGCCATCAACGCCGGGCTGAAAGCGGCTCAGGGCGAGATCGTAGTGCTCAGCGATGGGGACGTGCTCGTGGCAGAGGATGCGCTGGCTCCGCTCCTGGCCCCTTTCGCCGACCCGCAGGTAGGGGCGGTGAGTGGACGCCCCGTCAGTGCCAACCCACGCGACACACTCCTGGGCTACTGGTCGCACCTGCTCGTCGAGAGCGTCCACGAGATGCGGCTGGCTCGTGACCGGGCCGGTCGATTTCTCTTTGGTTCCGGCTACCTTTTGGCCCTGCGCCGTTCGCTGCTGGATCACATACCCGAGGATGCCCTGGCGGAGGACGCCGTGATCTCACACCACGTCGTCGACCTTGGCTACCGCATCCGCTATGCGCCCCAGGCGCGCGTCCTCGTCAAATACCCCACCACTTACCGGGACTGGCTGCGGCAGAAGGTGCGCTCGGCCGGCGGTCACGCTCAGGACTATGTGCGCAAATCTCCACACCGCATGCGTTCGGCCTGGCTGGAGATCCTACACGGCACGCGACTGGCCCTGAGCTTCCCCCGCAATCTGCGCGAGTTCCTCTGGACGCTGCTCCTGTTCCCGGCCCGTCTACACCTGTGGCTGCTCGTGCTCGTCAACGTGCGGCTGCTCCGCCGCCCTTTGAAGGAATTGTGGCAGCGCGTCGAGACGACAAAGTGAAAACCCCCGAGCAGAGCGCCAAGGGTTTTCACTGGCTTTTGCCCGGGTGTGTTTGTAATTGGGGGCAACGAAGGTTTTGGAAATAGCTCAAGATAGGCATTTTCTCCCCCCTCCAACTCCCCCCGCTGGGGGGAGGGCCAGCTTCCCCCCCCGCTGGGGGGGGGACTGTGGGGGGGGAGATGCCTGAATTGAGAAAGACACGAAATATAAGCCTGGTGCCCCAAGAAACAAATACACCCCTTTTGCCCGCACTCTTGACCGATCGAGCACATCGGCATAGAATTACCTTGTAGCTCACAAGTATAGAGGAAATTAAGGAGGTCATCATGAGCGTGAAAATCTCGTTGGCACTAGTTGCTTTTGTTACCATCGCTGCCTGTTGCTGTAGTGGCCTTGGCGGGCTTCTCGGCGGTGCCGAGTTCACCACCGGCGACTTTGCCGACGTACCGGCCTACCCGGGCTCGACCCAGACCACCGACACCATATCGGGGGTTGAAACGATGCTGGGCGTTTTCAATCTCATTGGGGAATCCGAGTGGAAGCACTACAAGACACCCGACTCGGAAAGCGACATCCTGGACTGGTACGAAAAAGTGCTACCGACCCACGGCTGGGAGGAGGCCTCGGCGGAAGACATGGGGACCACCAGCTATGAGAATAGCGCGGTCTACGCAAAAGAGGTCGGCAGCGATTCTGTGATGCTCTTTGTCATGGTACTCCCCGATGTAGATGACACCGGCGATAATCACATCGTCATCGGGCGCATAGCCTTGGAGACAGAGGACTAGGCATCTGTATAGTCTCGAATCCTGAAAGACGAGAGAAGTTTCGCCGCCAAATGCCGCTTGCCGCGGGTCGGCTCCGCCGACCCGTCTAGGCTGGGCTTCCCGTCTGGTGGCTCCACCGATCTAGGCGACGAGAAATACCGACAAACGCGAAGCGTGAGACATGGCTTTTTAGCCGTGCCTCACGCCTTGCGTTGCCAGGATAGTGCATCAGTAGTGAATGTTGACCAGCGTGCCCACCGAGGCCCAGTTGTAGAGCCACTGCGCCTCCGGCGTGGGCAGGTTGATGCAACCGTGGCTCATCGGGTGCCCAAAATTCGAGTGCCAGTAGGTGCCGTGCAGGCCGTACCCCTTGTAGAAGTACATCGTGTAGGGCACGTCGGGCAGATAGTAGCCGGGGCCAGACATCAGAGTAGCGCGGTACTTGACGTAGATGCGGAATTGGCCTGTGGGGGTCGGCGTGCGCGGGAGGCCGGTCGAGACGAGCGTGCTGCGCACGGCAGTGCTGCCCTCGTAGGCGGTGAGTCGCTGCGCGCTGAGATCGACGTCGATCCAGCGACCACTGTTCGGAGCAGGGGACGGCGGGGATGGCGATGGAGGAGAGGGACTCCCGCCAGCAGGGATGCGCAACACCTGCCCCACGTAGATCAACGATGGATTGCCGATACCGTTGAGCTGCGCCAACGACCACACCGAAACCCCGTACCGCAAGGCGATGGCCGATAGCGTGTCGCCGCGCCGCACGACGTAGGTCTGTCCCGAGGCAGGCGGTGTGGACGGCGGTGTGCCCGAATGGCCTGGGATTACCAGCCGCTGTCCCGCGTAGATGCGGCTGGTATTGACGATGCTGTTGGCAGTTGCCAACGCCTGCACGGTCGTGCCGTAGCGCAGCGCGATGCGGTAGAGGTTCTCCCCCCGCTGCACCACGTGCACGCTACCAGAGGAGACCGGCGGCGAGGAAGGGCTGCCACCGGTTGGGATAACCAGCCGCTGCCCCACGTAGATGCGTCTGGTGTTGGTCAGGCCGTTGGCCTGGGCTATCGCGTTGACCGTCACCCCGTAGCGCAGCGCGATGCGATACAGATTTTCCCCCGGCTGTACCACGTGGATCGTGGCATCGGCTGCCAGGACCGGCGCCGCCAGCACCAAGGCCAGTACAACCACCATACCGACTGTGATTATCCTGCGCATATCCACATCCCTCCCCAGTGTGACACGCTCACGCGTCAAGATCCAAAATGCTTCTCTATTATGCCACACTTATCGCGGTTTGCCCATTACGGCAGGGTTACGGTTGGGTGACGACGCGTGGTCACCCTCGACTTAGCGACAGAAGTTACGCAGTTAAATCATCGCGTTTGTCACCCTGAGCCCTGAAAGGGCGAAGGGTCTCGCCCTCACATACGCGAGATTCTTCGCCCCTCCGGGGCTCAGAATGACGCGCTTGGAGGGTGCATTGGTAAAGGCTCCTGCAACTGCAAAGTCCTGTTACTGACGACTCCCCAGGCCTAAAGGCCGGGGGTTCTAACGATCCGGCGAGCTCCC
>CAZWPV010000134.1:0-7041 GCA_964635485.1 uncultured Anaerolineales bacterium | reverse complement strand
GTCGAGCATCGTCTGGAGTTGGTGCGGGAGTTGGACGGCGTGTGCTGGTACGACGACTCAATCGCCACAGCGCCCGAGCGGTCGCTGGCGGCGCTGCGCTCTTTTGAGGAGCCCATCGTGCTGCTGGCTGGCGGGCGCGACAAGAAGCTGCCCTGGGGTGAGTTCGCCGATGAAACGACGCGGCGCGTGCGCCTTCTGGTGACCTTTGGCGAGGCGGGGCCGATGATCGCGCGGGTGGTGAAAAAGAGGCTGAACGGCCCTCCCTCTTTCCCCCCCAATGGGGGGGATGAAGGGGGGGGGCGGCTGGAAGAAATCGTGCAGGTGGAGACGTTGGAGGAGGCGGTGGAGGCAGCCGCTCGGCTGGGCCAACCTGGTGATGTGGTGCTGCTTTCGCCCGGAGGCACCAGTTTCGATGCCTTCCAGGATTTTGCCGAGCGCGGTGACAGGTTCAAGGATTTGGTCAAAAAGTTGTAGCATCGAAAAACCGAGGAGAAAAAGATGGCAGCGGAGGCAGGAGTACGGCAAAAGACGCAGCCGATAAGGCGGGCCAGGGCAGCGCGCGCCCGTTTCGACTACCCGCTGGTGCTGGCAGTGGCGGCGTTGCTCATCGTCGGGTTGATGATGGTTTACAGCGCGACTTTCGATTGGTCGTATCAAGACTATGACAACTCCTTCCTCATCGCGTCGCGGCAGTTCATCTGGGTCGGCTTCGGGGTGGCCGTGATGGTGGCGGTCGCCGCCACACCCTACGACTGGTGGCAGCAGGCAGCGGTGCCGGTTATGGGGGTGACGCTGCTGCTGTTGATTTTGGTGCTCTTCGTCGGCGAAGAGATCTTTGGCGCCAAGCGCTCTTTCTTCGGCGGCTCGATTCAGCCGGGCGAGTTGGCCAAGTTGACGATGATTATCTACGTCGCCACGTGGTTGACCTCCAAGGGCGACCAGATCCGCGACGTGACCTACGGCTTGGTCCCCTTCGCCGTGCTAATCGGCATCGTGGCTGGCCTGATCGTGGCGCAGCCGGACGTGAGCACGTCGATGCTGATTGTGCTGACTGCGCTGGCAATGTTCTTTTTCGCCGGCGCCGACATTTTGCAGTTGGCCGTGGGCGGCGTTGTCAGCATCGTCACGTTCCTCATATTGATCAATCAGTTCCCTCACGCTCAGAAGCGCCTGGCGGAGTGGATGGAGGTGTGGGGCGATCCGACGCGCGTCAGCTACCACATCCGGCAGGCGCTGATCGCCTTGGGCAGCGGTGGCCCCTTCGGCGTGGGGCTGGGTGAGGGCAAGCAGAAGCTGGGCTATCTGCCGACGCCGCATACCGATTCTATTTTCGCGGTGCTGGGCGAGGAGATGGGCCTTTTCGGCTGCCTGATCGTGATCGGCCTATTCGTGCTCCTGGCCTATCGCGGCTTCAAGATCGCGCGGGAGTCGCCGGACGCTTTCGCTGCGCTCTTGGCGTGCGGCATCACCTGCTGGCTGGTGTTTCAGGCGCTGGTTAACGTTGCGGTGATGACGGGGCTTCTTCCCTTCACCGGGGTGGCATTGCCGTTCATCAGTAGCGGCGGCTCTTCGATGGTGGTCTCTCTGGCCGGCGTGGGGCTGTTGCTGAGTGTTTCGCGGGGCAAGCGGATTGGAAAACGGACTTACAGGCGGATCGGGAAGAATCTCCAGCCTGCGGCTCTGGATCGCAGGTGGGGGAACCGGGGGACACGTCTATCCCGGTCTGGCCGTCGCACAGGCGCTAACCACACGCGCCGTCGAAGATAGAGCGCCGGAGATCCTCTACGTTGGCGGGAAGGGAAAGGTAGAGGAGCGGCTTGCTGCGCGAGCGGGACTGCGTTTTATTGGGGTGCCGGTGGGCGGCATCCACGGATTGCCACCCTGGCGGGTGGCGTGGAACCTGACCAAGTTAGCGCGGGGGTGGTTGGCGGCGTTGCTGGCGGGACTCGGGGAGCGGCCGGCGGCGCTGTTTGCCACCGGGGGGTATGCCAGCGTGCCGGTGGCGCTGGCGGCCTGGATGCTGCGGGTGCCGATCCTGCTTTACCTGCCCGACATCGTGCCGGGATGGGCGGTGCGCTTTATCGCTCGTCTGGCGACGCGGGTGGCGGTGACGGTGGAGGATGCGGCGGCGCATTTTCCCCCCATTGGGGGGGATGAAAAGGGGGGCAAGGTCGTCGTGACCGGCTACCCGGTGCGGGCCGAGTTCCACCAGGTCGACCGGGTGGAGGATCGGGCCTCGATGGGTTTGACGGCTGGCGAGCCGGTGCTCCTGGTGATGGGGGGAAGCACCGGCGCGCAGGGCATCAACCGGTCGTTCGGTGAGATACTGGAGCAGGTATTGGAGTTGGCGCAGGTGGTACACGTGACTGGAAAGATCGATTGGCCGTGGGTGCAGGGGCGGCGGCAGGCGCTGCCCGAAGCGCTGAAGGCTCGCTATCACATTTACGATTACGTGCACGAGATGGGAAAGGCTTTTGCAGCCGCAGACCTGGTCGTTTGCCGGGCAGGCGCGTCTATACTGGGGGAGTTGCCCTTCTTTGGGCTGCCCGCGGTGTTGGTGCCGTATCCGCACGCCTGGGACTACCAGCGGGTCAACGCCGATTGGCTGGCCGAGCGGGGTGCCGCAATACGGCTGGAGGAGGAGCGGCTGGGCGAGGAGTTGCTGCCTGCGTTGCGCCGCCTGCTCGGCGACAGAGAAGCACTCGCGGCGATGGCGGAGCGCACGCAGGCGCTGGCCCGCCCCGATGCGGCGGCGCGGCTGGCGGGCGAGTTGATTGCCCTGGCGCAGGCTGGCGGCGGGAGGGGGCTGTAGATGCTACCGATTCACACGACCTTTGGTGCCTTGATGATTTTATTTGGTCTGATCGGCGGCCTGCGCGGCTGGGCCAAGGAGATTATCGTGGCCTGCAGCGTGGTCGTGGCCTTGTTCTTCCAGCACGTCCTGCTGAATTTTGTACCGCAGCTCGGCAGGCTGTTTGGCGACCTGGCCCCTCAAACCCAGTTCTACACGCGCGCCATCGTGTTCATCATCATCACCATCTTTGGGTACGCCAGCCCGACGGTGATCGCGCGGATCGGGGCCAGGGTGGCCCGCGAGCGGCTGCAGGACATCCTGCTGGGGTTTTTCATCGGCCTGCTCAACGGGTTCCTCATCGTCGGCACCTTGCTCGCGTTTCTCGACCTGTCCTACTTTGGCGTACCCGAGGATCAGCGGGCGATGCAGCAGGTGGTGGACGCAAACGGCAACCCGGTGCTTGATAAGGACGGTAATCCGGTGTTGGAAGTCGTTTATTTTCCCGAAGCCAAGGGAATCGGAGGTATTGAGCCGCCGAAACCCGACACCACCTCGGCGAACCTATTGACCATTCTGCCGCCGAGGATCGTCGAACAGTCGGACGCGGCGTTGTATCTGGCGGTGGCGCTTTCGTTTGTGTTTGTGCTGATCGTGTTCATTTGAACCTTGCGAAGGTTTAAAACCTTCGCAAGGGTGGGGGATAGCATGCAGTTTCGCGGCAAGCACGTGCACTTTGTCGGCATCGGCGGGGCCGGTATTTCGGCCATCGCCCGCGTGCTGATGGAGCACGGTGCTGCGGTGTCCGGTTCGGATTTGGTGCTCTCGCGGGTGGCAAAGACGCTGGCTCGAGATGGGGCCAGCGTCTTTGCCGGGCACCGGGCGGAAAACGTGCGCGGCGCGGAGCTGGTTGTGGTCTCTTCGGCGGTGCCTCCGTCCAACGTCGAAATACAGGCGGCGCGGGCGGCGGGCATCCCCGTGATGAAGCGCCCCGAGTTCCTCGGCCACATGATGGACGGGCAGGTGGGCGTGGCGATATCCGGCACGCACGGCAAGACGACGACAACGGCGATGATTGCTTCCATCCTGCTGGAGGCCGGGCGCGACCCGACCTTCGTCGTCGGCGGGGTGATCGCGGGACTGGAGACGAACGCCCGCGCGGGCGGGGGGGAGTTCTTCGTCATCGAGGCCGACGAGTACGACCGCACCTTTCTCAGTTTAAAGCCCAAGGTGGCGGTGGTGACCATCGTCGAGCACGATCACCCGGACTGCTATCCGACGTTCGACGATTTTCGGGCGGCGTTCGAGGAGTTTGTGGCGCTGGTGCCGCCCGACGGCCTGCTGGCGGTCTGCTGGGATGATCCCGTGGCGCGGAGCCTGGGTGAGCAACGGCGGGACGCAGGGCAGCCGGTGGCGTTCTTCGGGCTGGGGGAGGGAGCAGAGTGGCGGGCCGAGGAGGTACGGCCCAACTTTGCCGGGGGCGTGGATTTCCTGGCCGTGCGCGAGGGACGGACGCTGGGACTGGTGCGGCTGCGGCTTCCGGGTGCGCACAATGCCTCCAACGCGACGGCGGCCTTGGCGGTGACGGATTTTCTCAGCGTGCCTTTCCAGGTGGCGCGGAGCGCGCTGACCGAGTTTCACGGCGTGGGGCGGCGCTTCGAGATCAAGGGTGAGGCCGACGGCGTGCTCGTGGTGGACGATTACGCCCATCATCCGACGGAGATTCGGGCCACGCTGCGGGCGGCGCGGGATCGCTTCCCCAGCCAGACGTTGTGGGCTGTGTGGCAGCCCCATACTTACAGCCGTACCAAGACGTTGTTGGACGAGTTCGCGCAGGCGTTTGATCTGGCCGATCAGGTCATCGTGCTGCCCATCTATGCCGCCCGCGAAAAGGACGCGTTGGACCTCACCAACGCCAGCGTGGCGGCGGCGTTGCGGCACCCTGACGTCCGTCACGCAGAGTCGCTGGACGAGGCGGTGGTGTGGCTGGCCACCGAGGTGCGGCCCGGCGACGTGGTGCTGACGCTGGGCGCGGGGGATAATGACAAGGTCGGCGAGTGGTTGTTGGAGGTGTTGGAAAGCGGACAGGCGCAGATGGTGACCATGGGTCCTCCAATTTCGAGGCAGCTCGACATCGAGGCAGGTGAGCATGGAAACAACGGCGCAGGAGGAGTCTAGTGAGTGAAGCGAAGCGGGATAGAAGACGGGGAGGAAAGCTAAGAGGCGTGCGCAAGCGCAAGTGCGCCCGACAGGAATTTGCCTGCGAAGTGATGGCCTTCAAGATGCGGCTGGTGAAGAAGAAGGTGGACGAGCACGAGGAGTAGGATCATTCTAGGTGTGAGACCATGCAGGATACTTTCGGGGGAGTTTTCCAGGGAATGCCGGTTCTGGTGACCGGCCACACTGGCTTCAAAGGCTCCTGGCTGTCCATCTGGCTGAAGGAGCTGGGGGCCGAGGTGATCGGCTATAGCGTAGACATCCCGACCGTGCCGAACAACTTTGAGGCGTCGCAATTGGCCCGGCGCGTGGTCGACGTGCGCGATGATGTCCGCAGCCTGGGTGCGCTCTATAACGTGTTCGGGGAGTTCAAGCCCCAGGTCGTCTTTCACCTGGCGGCCCAGCCCATCGTGCGCCTGTCCTACGGCGAGCCTAAGGAGACCTTTGACGTCAACGTCATGGGCGCAGTTAACTTATTGGAGGCGGTGCGGCTGACCGATTCGGTCAAGGCGGTGGTGTGCATCACCAGCGACAAGTGCTACGAGAACCGGGAATGGATTTGGGGCTATCGGGAGATCGATCGCCTCGGCGGGCACGATCCGTACAGCGCCAGCAAGGCGATGGCCGAGTTGGCGATTGCGGCTTACCGTCGCTCGTTCTTTCCACCAGACGCGTACCAGGAGCACGGAGTGGCTGTCGCGTCCGCCCGCGCCGGCAACGTGATCGGCGGGGGCGATTGGGCGCAGGATCGGCTGGTGGCGGATTGCATGCGCGCGTTGATGGACGGCGAGCCGATACCCGTCCGCAACCCCCGTTCGGTGCGCCCGTGGCAGCTCGTCCTCGAGCCGTTGAGCGGGTATCTCTGGCTAGCCGCAAAGCTGCTGCAGGAGGGGGCGCGTTTCGCTGAGGCCTGGAACTTTGCCCCGCTCGAACCTGTGGCCGTCAGCGTCGGCGAACTGGTGCAAAAGCTGATCGAGCTGTGGGGCGTGGGCGAGTGGGAGGATCTGAGCGCGGGCCAGGCGCAGGCCCCGCCCGAGACTGGCCTCCTGCGGCTGAGCTGGGAGAAGGCGGCCAATCGCCTCGGTTGGCGGCCGGTCTACGACTGGCACGAGGCGGCTGCCGAGACGGTGAGCTGGTACAAGGCGTATCAAGAGCACGGCGCAGATATGGATATGTACGATACCTGCGTCGGGCAGATCACGCGCTACGTGGACCGCGCGCGGGGGTTGGGAGTTGCATGGGCTTTGTGACCGGCCTGGTGAGGCGTCGTCTACTGTCTTTCCGTGAGAAAGACGCCGATATTAAGGACTTGCGGATGACAGTTGGCTCCAACCTGAGGGGATTGGCCAAGGCGTTGGGGAAGCGTGTCAAACGCGATGAGTCGCTGGCATCCTACACGGCGATGCGCGTCGGCGGGCCTGCCGATCTGCTCGTCGTCTGCGAGAGCGTGGACGAGGTGGTCGAGGCAGTGGCGCTGGCGCGGCAGCACGAGGTGGACTGGCTTCTGCTGGGCGGCGGCTGCAACGTGTTGGTCGCCGATAGGGGCGTGCGCGGGCTGGTGATCGTCAACCGCGCGGCAGGTATCGCGTTCGATGGAAGCACGGTGCGGGCCGAGGCCGGCGCGCTGTTGGCTGCACTGGCCCGCCAGGCGGTCGGGCGTGGGTTGGGGGGATTGGAATGGGCGGCGGGGCTGCCGGGAGCCGTGGGAGGGGCAGTGGTGGGCAACGCGGGAGCGTTCGAGGGCGACATCGCCAACGTGTTACGCAGCGCGACGGTCCTGGAGCCAGGCGGCAAAGTTGTGGAACGGCCAAACGAGTGGTTCGAGTTCGACTATCGCACGAGCCGCATCAAGCGGGAGAAACCCGGCCAGCGGCCGGTGGTGCTGGCGGCGACCTTCGATCTGGAACCGGGCGATCCGGCGGCGCTGAAGGCGCGGGCGGAAGAGATCCTGGAGTGGCGCAGGACGCGCCATCCCTCCGGGGCGACGATGGGCTCGACGTTCAAGAATCCACCCGACAGCCACGCGGGGTACC
>CAZWPV010000133.1:0-7066 GCA_964635485.1 uncultured Anaerolineales bacterium | reverse complement strand
CACGCTGGAGGACTATCACGCCATCATGCTCGAGTACGGTGACACAGAGCGCCAGATTTGGGTCACAGAGTTTGGCTGGCCCTCGGTCGAGAACATGGGGCCGATGGACACAACCGGCTGGGAATACGCTCAGGAGGTCAGCGAGGAACAGCAGGCGGAGTACATCGTGCGCGCTTTTCACATGGGGGACGAGCGGCCCTGGGTCGGGCCGATGTTCCTGTGGAACCTGAACCTGGCGACGGTCTGGGGTTCAGATAACCCGGTCTCTGCCTACAGCCTGCTGCGGCCCGATGGCTCCTACCGCCCGGCGTATCTGGCCCTGCGTTGGGCGGCGCCGTTGGAGCCGTGATTACGGCTGCACCCATTGCGGCCAGAAGGTGGGATACCAGGACTGCGGGATCTCGGTGATCTCCTCCGGCTCGCCGCTGCCGTCGCTGCTCACGATGTAGTATTCCGGCTGCCCTCCCCCCGAGGGCGAGATGTCGAAGGCGACCCGGCTGCCGTCGGGGGACCAGGCGACGTACCAATTGCCGCTCTCCGAAGTGAGGGAGGCCAATTTCAAGAGTTCCGCCCCATCGTCATTCATGACGTAAATGTCGTGTTGGTAGAGGCCTGGATCATCGGCGGGCGTCACGCTTCTGAAGGCGATTCGGCTGCCGTCGGGCGACCAGGTTGGATGCTCGACGCACAGATCCTCACCTCCCTCCAGCAACAGGGTCCAATCAGAGCCGTCGGCGTTGATAGTGGCCAAACCACACCAACTGTGGAAGGCGATGCGGCTGCCATCGGGCGACCACGAGGGGTGGATGTCGTTGCGTTCCGTGTAGGTCAACCTGGTCAGGTTGGAGCCGTCGGCGTTCATGACGTAGAGTTGGTAGTTGTCCTCGGCGATAGCATCGCGGTCGGAGCTGAAGACGATGCGCGTGCCATCCGGCGACCAGGCGGCCTCCCAGTCGACGGCGGGGTGATCGGTCAGCCTCCATTCGCCTGCCCCATCGGAGTTGGCGACGTAGATTTCAAAGTCGCCGGTTCTATCGTCCGCGTAGACGATCCTGCCCAGGATGTCCCACACTTTGAGGTCCTTGAAGCGCACCTGCAGCAGCGTGTCGGGTGTCATGTTCTCGACCACCAGTGCGATCGTGCCCCTGCTCGAAGACTCGTCGTACACGAACCACACTGGTTCTCCGTTCACATAGGCCGCGATCCGAGGCCCTCGCGCGATGATCGTCAGGCGGTTCGTTCCGCCCTCCTCGAAGCTGGCAGCGGGCACGTCAACTCCTGCCAGGTCCGTGTGAGCCCCGCCGACGTTCTTCCACAGGCCAAAAGCGCCATCGGGATAGAACCGCACGCCATAATGGGCGCTGGGTTCCTTGCTATTCCCTGGCGAGTCTCGGAAGATCACTCCCCAGGTGCCCCGTTCGCCGGAGGCGAATTGCGCGTTTACCTCCAGGACGAAATCGGAGAACCACGGTGCGCGCTCCGTTCTGGCATCGATGCAGCACTCGCCCCGGGGGAGATGGGTCGTCGAGATGAAGTAAGTGCCGTCTTGGTAGCCCCATTCGTCTCCCCCGACGGTTAGCCCGATGGGCCATCCGCTCTCTGGATCACCGAAATCGTCGGCATAGTCCGGCCTTCGCTCGGCGATGGTCGCCAGGATGGGGTCGGCGAAGATGCGTGCCTGCTCGGGAGGGATGGGGGTGCGTGTCGGGGCGGGCGTCTCGCCGGGCAGCGTCAGATCGTAGATGTCCCACACCTCGAGATTGTCGAACTGAACGTGCACGTCAGGCTCCCAAGCGACCGGGTGGAGTTGCACGCCGCCGGTGCGACACAGGTCATCGCTGACGAAGGCAACCGGCTGGTCGTTGACGTACAGGGCGATGTTTTCTCCCCTCACGATCAGCGTCATGCGGTTCCATTCCTCTCCCGGACGGATGTGGCCGGACCCCCCGCCGGTTTCCATCGTCCGTGTCTCATTCCACATCCCCCACCTTCTCTGGGGTGGGCTAACCCATCCACCGTAGCACGGCCCATCTCGCTCGAAGCGCCACGTGAAGCCGGCGCCCCCATCTGCGGCGTTAACCAGCCGGATGTCCACCTGGGCCACAAAGTCATCGAACCGCTGAAGTTGCTCTACGGGCAGCTCCGGGCTGGTGTCGGCGGTTTTGATCAATACGCTGTACACCCCGCCATCGTACCCGATTTCTTGGCGGGAGTCGGACCGCACCGGCCAGCCGCTGGTCGGATCGCTAAAGTCTTCGGCATAGTCCGGCTCCCGGTCGGTGATGGCCGCCAGGATCGGGTCGGCGAAGGCGCGGGCTTCGTCGGCGGTGGGTGACTCTCCCGACACTCTGCCCGCGATTCCATCCACTATGGAAACGACGCCATCGACGATGTTCTGCATGGTTCCGGGGTTCCGTATAGCCCATATCACCACGCAGGCCGTCAGGACGACGAAGAAGGCCACGCCCGCCGCTTCACGCGAGACCTTCCACAGGATCTTGCTCCATTGGATGCGTTTTCTTGGTTTGGGGACGGCGATGGCTGGCGGTGCAGGCGTTACTTTCGTCGCCTGGGGCACGAACGAGGGCGCGACGCCCGTCGCCGCCGCTTTTTTCAGCGCAGCGGCCAGTTCCCCGGCAGAGGCGAATCGATCGTTGGGGTCTTTGGCCAGGGCGCTGAATATCACCCGCTCCACAGCCTCGGGGATGGCCGGGTTCAGGCTGCGCGGCGGGGGAAGCGGGTCGAGGATGTGTTGCATCACGATGCCCATTGGGGTGTCGGCCACGAACGGCACCCGCCCGGTCAGCATCTCGAACAGCATCACCCCCAGGGAATATACGTCGCTGCGGGCGCTCACCGGCTGGCCCCGGCCCTGTTCGGGGGACATGTAGGCCGGCGTCCCAATCCCTACCCCGGCGGCCGTCAGGCCGGTGTCCCCGCCGAGCATCTTGGCGATCCCAAAGTCGGCCAGAAGTGGCCAACGCCCGTCTTCCATTAACACGTTGGTGGGTTTGATGTCGCGGTGGATAACGCCTCTCCGGTGGGCATAGTCCAGGGCGTCGGCCAACTGCTCGATGATTTTGGCGATGGCTTCAAGGTCCATCGGCTGTTGCATGCGCTGCTGGAGGGTGCCAGCCTCCACGTATTGCATCACGATGTACGATAGCCCGTCCTCTTGGCCAAAGTCGTAGATGCTCAGGATGTGGGGATGTTGGAGTTGGGCCACGGCGTGGGCCTCGCGAGCGAAGCGGGCGGCAAAGTCGGGCTGCTGGCGGGCCAGGTCGGGGGGCAGGACCTTGATGGCCACGTACCGGTTGAGTGAGGGCTGAAAAGCCTTGTACACGGTGGCCATCCCCCCCTCGCCAAGTCGCTGCACGATCTGATACTGGCCCAGCGTACGGCCGACTAGATCGTCCATGGTCGTCTCCTTTGATCTCTCCTCGGGTTTGTCAGGGCGCTTCGAAGGCAGCTCGTAGATGCGGGTTCCAATCCTATGGCTGTGGCGTAGAGGGCGGCGGTTCGTATCCTTCCTCTGCCTCGGGTGGCAGTTTTGAAAGTGGCAGGCCGTAGTAAGCCTCGATCACCTGCCGGGTCAGCGGCGCGGCCACGGTCGTGCCCTCGCCTGCGTTTTCCACGATGACGGCGATGGCGATCTCGGGGTCGTTTGCCGGTGCGTAGGCGGCGAACCAGGAATGAGGCTGGGTATCCGGTCCGCCGACCTCGGCGGTGCCGGTCTTGCCGGCGACGGGGATGCTCAACCCGGCGAAGCGGTAGGGCGCGGTGCCGATGGACTTGGTGGTCACGCCCAATAGAGCATCCTGGATGGCCTGCAGGTTTTGTGGGTTGACCGGCAGCGTGCCGACGACCTCTGGCGTGGTCACCTGCTCGGGCAGCGTATCTCCGCCCGGACCGATGCGCTTGATGATGTAGGGGCGGTAGAGCGTGCCGCCGTTGCCGACGGCGGCGAGCATGCGCGCCACCTGCAGCGGCGTCACCAGCAGGTAGCCTTGCCCGATGGCCAGGTTGACCGTGTCGCCCACCCACCACCGCTCGCCGATGGCGTTGACCTTCCAGGTGGGGTCTGGCACCAGCCCGCCCTCTTCCAGCACGCCTTCGATCCCGGTGGGTTCTCCAAATCCAAAGCCCCGGGCAAAGCGGGGAAGCAAATCCTGATCTATTCCATCCAGCCTCTGCCCCACGGCGTAGAAGCTGACGTCGCACGAGGCGGTGAGGGCGTCTTGAAGTGTGATGTCGCCGTGGCCATCCTCTTTCCAGCATCCTTTGCGGTAGTCCGGTCCCAGTCCTTCCCAGTAACCGGGGCAGTAGAAGCCGGTATTCTGTGGGTGCATCCCGCCCTCCTCGACTGCCGCGGCCATCGTGACGATCTTGAACACGGAGGCAGATGGATAGGTAGCCTGCGTGGCGCGGTTGAAGAGCGGGCGTCGGGGGTCGGTCACGATTTGGACCCGTTCGTCGCCGCCGGTCGGGCCGACGAATACGTTCGAGTCGAACCCCGGCCCACTGGCCATCGCCAGCACCTCGCCGGTGTTCGCGTTGAGTACGACGATGGCTCCTTTACGGCCGCCCAGGATTTGCTCCACCTGTTCCTGAAAGTTGCGGTCGATGGTGGTATAGATGGCCCGGCTGGGGAGGGCGGGGGTCTCTGCGACGGTGGTGATCTCTTCACCCGCTGCGTTGACGACGACGAGCCTGCCGCCGTGTTTCCCGCCCAGGATCTCCTCCCCCCAGGCTTCCAGGCCCGACACGCCCACCCACTCGTCGCCCCGGTACCCCCTGGCTCGATAGGCGTCCAGTTGCTCTGCGGGCACCGGGGCCACCCAGCCGACGACGTGGGGCGCGACGCCCTCGTGGGGATAGGTGCGACCGTCTTTTTCGTCCCGGTAGATGCCCGGGATGGAGAGGGCGTCGTTGCGATCGACGCTGACCTCACCGGGGATGTCGGCGATGGGCACCTTCCACTCGGCCGGAGCGTCGGCGTATTTACCGCGTATCTCCTCCGGTGAGAGCCCCGTGACCAGCGCCAGCGTCTCCAGGACCGCTTTCTCATCCTCGATTTGTCCTGGAATGACCCCGACGGTGACGATGGTGCCTTGAGCGGCCAGGGCCAGCCCATTCCGGTCGTAGATGTTGGCGCGCACAGGCGTGGAATAGTCCATGCGAAAGTAGTGACCGCCCGCCAATTGCGGCCAGATCAGCCCCTCTTCCCAATCCACCCACCATTGCCCTTCGTGCAGGCCGAGTGTCATCACCGTGTCGGTGATCAGTGCGCCTGTCAGCGCCGTATCCAGCTCCAGGTGGAAGGCGATCCGGGCACGATCCTCTTCCTGCAAGGAGGATTGGAGGCGCGTGGTGACGGTGAGCACCGTGGCGTTTTTGAGCGCGTTTTGGTATCTTTGGGCAAAGCTCTCGAAATCGATGGCGGCCTGGCTTTCGGGGGCGAGGCGGGCGTACATCGCCGCGTAATCACCCGTCTCCCAGGCGTTCAGGAAGGTGGTGGCGGCCGCGTCGGGAGTGGGGGGGAGAGGGGTTGGCGTGGGGGGAAAGATGGGAATAGATGTCGGCGTGGGGGTGACGGTGGCCGTCGGCGACCCGTTACAGCTTACGAGCAGGAACAATAGCGCGAGTAACGCGATGCGTGAGCCACGGGTTTGGGATTTGGGACTAGAGACTAGAGATTTAAGGTTGCCCATCTTGCGTTCAGGATGCTTGGATAAACGGCGCAGCGATGGCCGGTATAGGATTGGCAGACGTCAGGGACGTCTTGTTGTGGCTCGGCTTCCCAGTCACGCAAGCAGCGGGTGAGGTGACAGAGCGGCAGCCCCATTACATTGGCGTAGCAGCCCTGCACCTCGGAGGCTGGATGGAAGCCGGGATGCTGGATGGCGTAGGCGCCGGCCTTGTCCATCGGGTCGCCGCTGGCAACGTAGGCGGCCAGCTCGTCGTCGGTATACGCACGCATGATCACCTGTGTTTCTGCCACGTCGGTCAGGACGCGAGCCGTGGTTTTCTCCAGCAGGGTGACGGCGGTGTAGACGCTGTGGGGATACCCGCGCAGGCGGTGTAGCATCTCGGCTGCTTCGTCTTTGTCGCGCGGTTTGCCCAGTACCTGGCCCTCGTGCGCGACGATGGTATCGCAGGCGACGATGATAGTGTGGTCGGTGGCGTCGTCTGTTCGAGCTTGTCTGGCGCAGACCCATACCTTGGCCTGGCTCAACCGCGCAGCCAACGCGGCTGGAGATTCGCCTGCCTGAGGCGCTTCATCCACGTCGGGAGCGGCCGTTTCAAAAGGCAGTCCCAGCAGCGCCAGTAGCTCGCGGCGACGGGGAGATTGGGAGGCCAGCAACAGGCGTCCTTTGCCCATGGCACACTATTGTAGCATACGTGGGCGAAATGTACAGTCTGACGCGAGTTGCTAATGGACTTGATTCCACGCCTGCAGCCGTTGTTCTACGTGGGCGTATCTGGCCCGATTTTCTGCCTGAAACCAGTGGAGCAGCAGACAATCCTTGAACGTTGGTGGGAACCAGTAGCTGCCTGCGCCGTCCGACCTGATGATGTGGCATTGGACGAGTTCGTCAAAGTAGGGCCTGACCTCATGTTCGGGCCTATCGACCATGTGGGCCAGGAGAGGCAGGTTGAAGCGGGAGGGGATAGCCGCGATGTGCATGAGGGACACTACCGCCGCTGGCGTGCTTTCCAGGATCACCTCGGCAAAGAGGTAGGTCATCTCTGAGTAGATGTCGAAATTCCCCAAAAGGGTCGGGCCGCGTTCCAGGAAGAGGGATAGCATGGCCCGGACGATGACGTATTCGGGGTCGCTGGGCTCTATGGAGATGGCAGCCAGGGCTTGGTCGATGTCCGTGATTTCGCCGTTGCCGATGCGGGGCCACAGTTCTACGATTTGTTTGCGCCGTCCTTTTGGTAGCTTGGGAGCCTTTCGAGGACTCATGTGCCCGCCCTTTAGTTGAGGTTAGTGATTTATTCTTTTTTGGCAATACCGCAAAAGTCACCCCGTTGAGGTGGCCGCGAGAGCGAGCCATTGCTT
>CAZWPV010000132.1:0-7068 GCA_964635485.1 uncultured Anaerolineales bacterium | reverse complement strand
CGGCCAACCTCGTAGAACGACTGTCGAGCGACCTACCTGCCAGCCGCCGCATAATGGCTTACCCCCGCACCTCCTCCATTACCCGGCTCATCGACTTGTACTTTTCCACCCACAGCCCCAGCGACAGCAGGGCGGTCGAGACCAGGATGGCCATGCGGTCGTTCGACCCACGCCAGAAAATCGCCGTGGCCGTAAAGACAAACACGAGCGCCGTGAGGCTATCAAAGGCGATGGTGTATCCCACGCGAAAGCGGGCCGGGGGACTCGTGTCTTGTCCGACGACGGCCTCCCGGGTGACGGATTGCTTCGTCTCGTAGCTGAAATGTGCCAGGGCCGAGGCGATAAAGACGGTGATGACCAGGATGGCCGGTGCGCTCCAGACGATTCGAATGAGCAAGAGGGGCCATCCGCGCAGGGGAGGGCGCGATGCCTGTTTAGTGGAGGCGGTGACTTCACTCATCACGGTTTCATACGCATTCAAGCTATCTTGGGTTGTGCTTCTGACCTGCGATTGAGTATAACCCAGGTCCGGGCATAAGTCAAAATTCTTGACAAATCGAGTGGATTCTAGTATACTCTTAGTGGTTATAAAGCTAACGTCTTAGTTATAAGACTAACGTCTAGGAAGCTCCCTTACAGGGAGCTTCACGGAGGCAAAAATGAGCGACGAACCCGCCCATAAACTGGTCGAGATTGGATTTTCAGAGTACGAGGCCAAGGCTTACGTGGCCCTGCTGCGCGATAACTCCGCCACGGGCTATCAGCTTGCCAAGCTCTCCGGTGTGCCCAGGTCGATGATCTACGAGGCGCTGGGCAAGCTCGTCGCCCGTGGTGCGGCGATGACGCTGCGCAAGGGAGATACCACCCAGTACGCGCCGGTGCCGCCGGAAGAGTTCCTCGACCAGCTTCACCGCGAGCACGAGGAGTTGGTCGATGCACTCAAGGATGACCTGGTGGACCTGGCCTCGCCTCTGGATCTTGAATATGTCTGGAATTTCGAGGGGCACGGGAGCGTCATGGCCAAGGCGGAGGAGATGATCCTCCAGGCGCAGGATACGATCTACCTGGCCCTCGTGCCGTCCACGTTCTCCGAGTTGCAGCCCGTCCTCGAGGAGGCCGTCGGGCGGGGGGTGCGGGTGGTGATCTACACGACACGCGAGATCGACATGCCGGGCGCTCGCGTGGTGGTGGCTCACGTATCGGAGGAGACGTTAGGGCAGGCGCGCGGCCTGGGATTGATTCTCTCCATCGACGGCGAGGAGGTGTTGATCGGCGAGTGGCTTTCGGCGACGCAGGCGCGTGCCTCTTGGACCAACAGCCCGTTTCTCGTCTTTATCGCCGAGCATCACTTGCGGACAGACCTGTACCTTCCGCGAATCCTGGCTTGCCTGGGAGATGAAGCATTGGAGCTGATCCAAGAAGAGGACCGGGAGTTGTTCGCCCGCGCTCTGGAGAGTCGCATAAAGTGTTGATACCGTTTGCTAGGGAGGTGTGTGAATGTCAAATCCAGTGCCTTTGCAACCTGATCAGAAGCCAACCCTTGAGCGTTCGGGGATAAGGCGCATCGTGCAGGTTCTTGTATCCATTCTCCTCATCGGTGCGCTGCTGTTTCTCTCCGCCGGTCGGCTCGACTGGCTGTGGGGATGGCTTTTTCTCGCCGCCTTTTTCCTCTTGATGCTGGCATCGGCATTCGTGATGAGCAAGTCCCCGGACTTGATCAACGAGCGTGGCAGGCGGGCAGAGAATATCAAGGTTTGGGACAAGGTCCTGATGGGGACCTACTCGCTCGTACTCTTTGCCGCGCCGGTGGTCGCCGGGCTGGATGCCGTGCGCTTTGAGTGCTCTACGATGTCGCTTGCCTTGCACGTGGTTGGGGTAGTACTCGCTATTCCGGCGATGATTATGTCCCTGTGGGCGATGTCCGCTAACGCCTATCTCTCGACGATGGTGCGTATCCAGGACGACCGCGGCCAGCAGGCCGTCACGGCTGGCCCATACCGATATGTGCGCCACCCGATGTACGTGGGCACGATCTTCTTTGGGCTGTGCATCCCACTGTTCCTCGGCTCGTGGTGGGCATTCATTCCCTGCGGCCTGATCGTCGTCATATTCATCATCCGCACTGCGCTGGAAGACCGGACCCTGCAAGAAGAACTCCCGGGATACGCCGAGTATGCCCAGCGGGTGCGCTACCGCCTGCTGCCAGGGATCTGGTAGACCCTTGGTCTGCGAGACCCAAAGGATATCTTGTGAGGTAGACAATGAAAGGTGAACCGGGGATTTCCTACTTTGAGCTCCAGGCCTACGTCGGCACCACGAAGCACATGGGGGGCTTTGAGACCACTAAGGAGCTGATCGAGCTGTGTCGCATTGATGGGGATTCGTACGTCCTGGACGTGGGCTGTGGCGCCGGAGCGACGGCCAGCACCCTGGCCGAGACAGTCGGCTGCCGCGTGGTCGGCGTGGACCTGCGTGAGGAGATGGTCGCCCTCTCGGCGGAGCGGGCGCAAAAGCAGGGCGCGGCCGACCTGGTCGCGTTTCGCGTGGCCGATGTGCAGGACCTGCCGTTCGAAGACGCCACGTTCGACGCTGTGCTCTGCGAGTCGGTTGCCACGTTCATCGAGGACAAGCTGCGGGTGGTGGACGAGCTGGCGCGCGTGGTCAAGCCGGGCGGGTACGTGGGGCTCAACGAGGAGATCTGGCTCAAGGAGCCGACGCCTGAGGTGATCGAACGCGTGCAAACGATGTGGCCGGTCAAGGCGAATCTCCCAACGGCCGAGGGGTGGGAGGCGCTGTTGAGGGACGCGGGGTTGCAGGACGTGACCGTCAGGGTCTACAAAGTCGATGCGCGCCGCGAGGCCACCCAGGTCAAGCGGTACACCTGTGGGGACATGGTCAGGATGTTTTGGCGGACGCTGGTGTTGTACGTCAAGAGCGCCGAGTTTCGGGCGTACATGAAAAAGCAGCGCTTACCTAAGGGTGTCTTTGATTATCTCGGGTACACCGTGCTGGCCGGCAGGAGATGAGAGGGTAAGTAGAATGGCTAAACTGCTAGACGAGATCAAGTATGATATGAGCTTTATAAAATCGCATACCCTGCAACCCCAGTGGTTCAAGGTGGCGAAAATCTTTATCCTTTTGGGCTTCTTGGTTGGTTACGTTTGCCTGTTCGGCTGGATAAAGACCGCGCTTTTCTTCGCCACATTCATCTTTTTGAGTTTGATCGTTCATTTTGCATATCGTGTCAAAACGCACAGGTGGAAGCAAAGCTGGCTTGATTTTGTAGTTGTTGAAGAAAGTGGCGAGATGAAAACCAAGCGCATAGGGAAATTCTACTATTCGGCGGTCATTTTTAACTTTATTCTCTCTCTGGTCGTCAGCCAGGTGTTGCTTTGAAATGGCGCGTTAGGCGTTCGCCGCACAGTTAAGAAGGGATCGGGTTTAGCCAAATGGATAAAGAACGAGTTGAGCAAGGGCGAGCTAGCAAAGACGTACAGATGGACAAGATCGTGAAGCGCTTTCTTCAGGTCGGTTTCCAATTGCTGCTTCTGGCAGCGGCCCTGTTTCTCACGTCATGGTGCTGGGATTGGGGGATGGCCTGGGCCTTTCTGGGGGTCTCTGCCGCCGTGTTGGTCGTCGGCGGAGTTGGGCTGCTCAGGATCAACCCGGCGTTGGTAGCCGAGCGCACGCGCACGGGAGCGGACACCAAGGGCTGGGACAAGGTGCTGACCGTGCTCTACGGCCTGATGGGGATCGCGACGCTCGTCGTGGCCGGGCTGGACAAGCAATTCGGATGGTCGGGAGGAGTTCCTCTAGCGGTGCAGCTGGTCGCGCTGGCCCTTTTTGCCCTCGGCGACCTGTTTGCCTTCTGGGCGATGTGGTCGAATGCGTTCTTCGCCACCACCGTGCGTATTCAGGGCGAGCGAGGACACGTGGTCGCTACGAACGGCCCGTACCGCTATGTGCGCCATCCAGGCTACAGCGGGTGGCTGGTCTGCAACATCGTCCCGCCGCTGATTCTCGATTCGCTGTGGGCTTTTATCCCGGCGCTGCTGACAGTGTGCATCATCCTCGTCCGCACGATGGCGGAGGATCGCACGCTGCGAGAGGAATTGCCCGGCTACGCGGAATACGCGCAGCAGACACGCTACCGCCTGCTGCCGGGCGTGTGGTGATGAAGGAGGAACGATGTCGATTCTACGTGTGTACGGTCAGTGGATCATTGTTACTGTGCTGCTCGGCGCGATGCTGTTTGCGTCGGCGTGGCGTGTGGACCTACCTATGTTCTGGGTCTACCTCGCGGTTCACTCTGGCGGGCAGTTAGCGATGGCACTGTTGGTCTTTCAGCGGAACCGCGATTTGCTGAAGGAGCGGCGAGAGCCGGGTGAGGGCGCAAAGTCGTGGGATCGGCGGCTGCTCCGGGTTTACGCCATGCTCACGATGTCGCTCTTTGTAGTGGCGGGCCTGGATGTGGGGCGTCTTCATTGGTCCGATACAGTGCCGCTGTGGGGTCAGATCGTGGCACTGTTGGGATTTGCGCTCTCGTTTGCGTTCATCGTCTGGGCAATGGCGGTGAACGACTTTTACTCGCGCATCGTGCGCATCCAGGAAGATCGGGGCCAGTACGTGGTCACCAAAGGTCCCTACCGGTTCGTGCGGCATCCGAGTTACATCGGCAGTATCCTTTCCTGGGTCTGTGCAGCGCTGGCGCTTGGATCGTGGCTTGCCTTGGTGCCCGTCGTTCTGATCGCTGCAACGGTTGTGGTGCGCACGGCGTTGGAGGATCGCGCGCTGCAGACGGAGCTCGACGGGTACAGGGAGTACGCACGGCGGGTGCGCTACCGCCTGCTGCCGGGCGTGTGGTAAGAGAACTGCTGGAGGTGCAGTGTGGACGACGAGCTTTTATTCCGAATCGTGCTGGCGGTGAAGGGCGTTGCGTACATCGTGCCGCGCTTCTACTACCGCCGGCAGGCTGCGCGGGCCAACCCATCGGGGGAGACCGAGCTGCGGAATGTGAGCGAGAGCAAGCTGCGCCTGGCGCTGATGGCCGTCAGCGGGCTGGGGGCGAATCTGCTGACCCTCCTGTGGATCGTCAACCCGGCGTGGCTGATCTGGTCTCGCTTGCCGTTGCCCGATTGGCTGCGCGGGGTGGGGATCGTCACGGGCGCGGTCGCCGTGTGGCTGGGGTACCTGGCCCATCGCACCCTGAGCACCAACTACACGGCCACGCTCAAGAAGATGGAGGGGCAGCGGTTCGTCGTTCAGGGTATCTATCGCTGGATGCGTCACCCGATGTACACGTCGTTCTTTG
Organism: uncultured Anaerolineales bacterium; assembly: GCA_964635485.1. Classification (GTDB taxonomy): domain Bacteria; phylum Chloroflexota; class Anaerolineae; order B4-G1; family B4-G1; genus JAFGED01. The sequence goes on along the minus strand of CAZWPV010000132.1, from coordinate 1,757 downwards.
CCGTGCTGGCGGCCGATTTTCTGCTCACTGCCAACTGGCTCATCGGCTTGCTGGGCGTGGTCTACTCGCTGGTGATCGTCGAGCGGGTCGGACACGAGGAACGCATACTACTCGAATCGTTTGGCGAAGAATATCGCCAGTATATGCAGCGCACGGGGCGGTTCTTCCCCAGGCTGATCCGTTGATTTGGAGGACTAATGGAAATACTGCTTGCGATGTTGCTCATCCTTTTGGCGCTTGTCGGCGGGCTGGTGTTCTTTTGGCTGCTCCCGCTCAAGATGGTGGCGCGGCTGGCGCACCGGCATGGCCATTCGGCGCCGTGTCCGTCGTCGCTAGCCTGGTTGGTGAACAATCCGATCCGCCGCCGCTATATGCGCCCGCTGCTTGATCGGGTCGGCATCCGGCCCGGCGAGCGCGTGCTGGAACTGGGGCCGGGGCCGGGCACGTTCACCGTGGACGCAGCGCGGCGCGCCGGGCCAGGCGGGCGGCTCATCGCGGTGGACATTCAGCCGGAGATGATTGCCGAATTGGACAAGCGTGTGCGGGAAGCGGCCTGTCCAACGTCGAGGCGCGCGTCGCCAGCGCCTACGAATTGCCGCTGGACAATGCGAGCGTGGATCGCGCCTTTCTGGTCACGGTGCTGCCCGAGATCCTCGACCAGGAGCGCGCGTTGGCCGAATTGCGCCGGGTGTTGAAGCCGGGCGGGGTGCTATCCATCACCGAGGAATTCTCCGACCCTGACTATCCCTTTTTGTTCGAAACCGTCCGGCGTGTCGAGGCGGCGGGGTTTCGTCTGGAACGGCGGATGGGCAACTGGTGGGTTTATACGGTGAATTTTTGCAAGGCATAGTCAAGGCATAGTCGCCACCAATCGCTGATCGCGTAGCGCTTGCAACTGGCGGTAGGCAAGGACACGGGGCACGCTATGGTTTTGAAGAATCTCTTCCGCCGCAAAGGCCGCACAATACTTACCCTGGTGGGCATCTCCATCGGCGTGGCGGCCATCATCGCGCTGGGGGCAATAAGCAAGGGGTTGAAGGCTGGCTTTACTGCCATAACCCAGGGCAGCCAGGCCGACCTGGTGATCAGCCAGGCCGAGTCGTTCAGCGCGCTGATGAGCAGCGTCGACGAAACGGTGGGCGACGAGGTGCGCAGCTTGCCGGGGGTGGCCGATGTGAACGGTATGCTCTACACCAACGCGCTTCTAGATAACACGACCTACCTCATCCTCTTTGGCTACGACCCCGATGGTTTTGCTATCGATCATTTTCGCATCGTCGAGGGGCAGACCTTGGCCGAGGCGCGCGGCGTGCGGGGCAAGCCTCTCATCCTGGGGCGGCAGGCAGCAGAGAGTATGCACGTGGGGGTGGGTGATGCTCTGCGCATCACCGGCAGCGCTTTCCGCGTCGTCGGCATCTATGAGACGGGGAGCGGGTTCGAGGATGCCGCGGCCGTCGTCCCGCTGGAGGAGGCTCAGACGCTGGCCTTGCAGCTGCACCGTGTCTCGGTGCTCTACGTCAAGCTGGACGATCCCGGCCAGGCCGACCCATTGCGAGCGCGCATAGAGCGGCGGTTCAAGGATTTGAGTGTCGCAACGTCGGCGGGATTTGCCAGCCAGGAGGAGTTGTTCGATCTGTTGGATGGGATCGCGATGGCGATCGCAGGCCTGGCAGTCGTCATCGGCGGCATCATCATGACCAATACGCTGTGGATGTCGGTCTTTGAGCGCACGCGCGAGATCGGCGTGCTGCGCTCCT
>CAZWPV010000131.1:0-7069 GCA_964635485.1 uncultured Anaerolineales bacterium | reverse complement strand
ATAACTGTCACACCCGCACCCAGCGCGTGGGCTCTTTGCCGCCACTGATGGAATCAGGCGAGCTCTACATTTTGGACAACACCGAGGAGGTGGCGGTGGGCGGTGCAGTGATCTTTGTGCTCGACGTGACACAATTCTCCAAGACCTGATTGTGTGATACACACAGGACGTGTGATGAACCCAGTCAATCCAAGCCCTCCCGCCACTATCGTCATCTTTGGCGCCTCCGGCGACTTGGCGCAGCGCAAGCTGGTGCCGGCGCTGCACACCCTGAACTGCGAAGGATACCTATCCCCCGCCACCCGCATCGTCGGCGTCGCCCGCAGCCCCCTCAGCGACGAGACCCTGCGCGACCGGCTGTTCGATGGGGTGAGCGAGTACGCACGCCGTCCCCCCGAATGCGAGCACCACATATCCCGCGACGGAATCTGCGAAAGGTGGCCGCTCTTTGCGGAGCGCATCTCCTACCTACAAGGCGATTACGACGACGCGGACACCTACCGCCGCCTGGCGGAGCGCTTGGCGCAGCTCGAACCTGACACGCAGGGGAATGTGCTCTTTTACCTGGCGATCCCGCCGTCGCTGTACGAAACTGTGATCGGACAGCTAGGCAACCCGGAGCTAAAGCTGAACCGAAGCGCCCGTGGCTGGCAGCGCGTCATCGCCGAAAAGCCATTCGGCCACGACAGGGAGAGCGCCCGTGCCCTCGATCAATTCATCCACCAGGTCTTTGACGAGAAGCAGATCTTTCGCATCGATCACTACCTGGGCAAAGAGACCGTGCAGAACATTCTCACCTTCCGCTTCGCCAACGTCATCTTTGAGCCGCTCTGGAACCGCAACCATGTCGATCACGTACAGATCACTGTGGCGGAGAACGTGGGCGTGGAACACCGCGCCGGGTATTACGACCAGGCAGGCGTGCTGCGCGACGTGTTCCAAAACCACCTACTGCAACTGCTGACGCTGACGGCGATGGAGCCGCCGTCCATCTTTAACGCCGACGCGCTGCGGAACGAAAAAGTCGAGGTGCTGCGGGCCGTCCGTTCAGGGGAGTGGAACGTGCACGCCCAATATCGCGGCTACCGGGACGAGCCGGACGTCGCGCCGGATTCCCAGACTCCAACCTACGCCGCACTGAAGCTGTTCGTCGATAACTGGCGCTGGGGCGGCGTGCCCTTTTACCTGCGCTCCGGCAAGGCGCTGGCGGCCAAAGTGACCGAGATCGTCGTCCAGTTCAAGCAAGTGCCCCACGCGATGTTCTCACCGCCCGGCGGGTCAGGCATTCCCCCGAACGTCCTATCGCTGTGCATCCAGCCCCACGAGGGCATCCACCTGCGCTTCCAGGCCAAGGAACTCGGCGCGGGCACGCGCTCCCGTCCGGTGAACATGACGTTCCACTACGAGGGAGAGTTCCGCTCGGAGGAAGAGGCCGACGTCAATCCCCTGCCGGATGCCTACGAGCGGCTGCTGCTGGACGCGATGCAGGGAGACGCCTCCCTCTTCGCCCGGCACGACGAGATCGAGCTGGCGTGGGCGCTGATCGATCCCATCATCGCCGCTTGGGAGCAGCCAGATGCGCCTCCGCTGGCCTTTTACGAGCCGGGGAGCTGGGGGCCGACTGAGGCGGACAAACTGCTGGCCGAGGATGACGGGCGAGCCTGGTACAGCGGTTGCGGGGCAGTTGACGTGGTTGGTGGATCGGCAGGCAAGCTATAGGTAAAGGAGGCCGCCTATGCCCAAGACAAAACAGTGGATCGCCTTTTACGTCGCCATCGTCGTGGGGTTGGTGTGGGGAGCCATCGGGTATCTCGTGTTCTTCTCCACCGCCCACGAGATCGTCCACAAGCCGCTCATCGGCGTCTTGATCGCCGTGGCATTCGGGCTGGCCATAGGTTTTGCCTTCTACCTCTTTTTCAAGTTCACCCTGCGCACCTTCACCTGGCCCTTACTGAGGCGGGCACAGGCGCTGACCACCCGCCCCATCGCAGAGCTGTCCAAAGCCTGGTCGTCCAGCGAGCTCGACAAGCTGGAGGAGATCATCGACGAGGCGTTGGCCACGCTGGAGCGGCTCGACCTGTTCAGCGAGATCGCAGGCGAGATCGTCGCCACCCTCGAGCCGCAAAAGACGCTGGGGCGCATCGTGGCCACCGCGGTGGAGACGCTGCCCGCCACCTCCGGGCTGGTATTTTTGCTAGACGAGGATACCCGGCGGTACACCGTACGCGCCCGCTACCTGCTGCCCCTGCTCGACGGGCAGGCAGACCAGGTCTCTTTTGCCGTGGGAGAGGGCCTGCCAGGCTGGGTGGCGACCCACGGCCAGCCGCTCATCATCGCCGACGCTCAGACGGACGAGCGGGTGCCCCCCCTCATCCAACAGGCGGGTATCAAATCGATCCTCAGCGCACCGCTTTCAATCGGTGGCCGCCCCATCGGGGCGCTGAACATCTTTAACGACGAAGAGGCAAACGCCTTCGATGAACACGACGTATACCTGACCAAGATCTATGCCGACCTGGCGGCGGTGGCCATCGACAACGCCCGGCTCTACCAGTCGGTCGAGGACGAGCGACACCGCTTCGCCGCCATCCTGAGCGACACGACCGACGCCATCGTCGTGCTGGACCAGGCGGGCGAGGTATTGCTCTTCAATGCGGCTGCCGAGGACTGCCTGGGCGATCTGGCGACCGGCCAGCCGATCGGCGACCTGGGTATGGACGACCTAGTGGCTGCGCTGGACGCGGCCCGGAGCACCAAGGGCTCGGTGGTACACGAGGTCACCACGCCCGGCGAGCGGACGCTATACGCCAGCGTGTCGCCCGTCCACGACGTGGGTTGGGTGATCGTGATGCAGGACGTCACGTCGCTGAAAGAGCTGGACAAGCTGCGCACCCAGTGGGTGGCCGCCGTCTCCCACGACCTGAAGAACCCCATCGCCTCCGTGCAGCTTTCGGCCGGGCTGATAGAAAAGGCCGGGCCGCTGAACGAGATTCAAAAGGAGGTACTGGAGAAAATGCAGCGCGGCAGCGAGCGGCTGCGCTCGCTGGTGACCGATGTGCTGGACCTGGCTCGCCTGGAAGCAGGGCCGACGCTGCGGCTGGGCGTCGTCAATCCCATCGAGGTCATCGCCGAGACCATCTCCGACGTGGAGGCGCTGGCTGCCGACAAAGGTCTGGCTCTGATGACCGACCTGCCACCCGACCTGCCGCCCGTTAGAGGCGACGCGGCGCTGCTGGGCCAGGTGATGGCCAACCTGTTGAGCAACGCCATCAAGTACACGCCATCCGGCGGACAGGTGACGGTGCGTGCCAAGCCCCAAGATAGCATGCTGCAGATCGAGGTGAGCGACACCGGCCGCGGCATCCCGGCCGAGGCGCTACCCCACATCTTTGAACGCTTCTACCGGGTGCCGGACAGCGAGGAAGAGACCGAAGGGACGGGGCTTGGATTGAGCATCGTCAAGTCCATCGTCGAAAAGCACGGCGGCAGGGTCTGGGTGGAGAGCGAAAAAGACCAGGGCAGCACGTTCGCGTTCACCGTGCCGGTGGGCCAGGAAAAGTAGCCGCGATCTCCAAATCGAGACAGTCGCGCGATTCCGTTTTGTGCGTATAATAGCCTGGGGAGCCGAGGGGAAGTAGGGGAAGGACCACCAAGTCGATGAACAAAGAAGCCAACGACCGCAAGAGGAAATCAGGCCGCGCCACCTTCTACCAGGGCGACGCCGTGCGCGAGCTATTGGGCGACGTCTTTCACCCCGGCGGTCTGGCGCTGACGCGCTACCTGGGGGAGGTCATCGGCCTGAGCCAAGGCGATCACGTGCTGGACGTGACCTGCGAGCGAGGCACCTCCGCCGTCCACTTGGCCGAGCGATTCGGCTGCCACGTCACCGGCCTGGACTATGGGGCGCGGAACATCGTCGCCGCCCACGCCCTGGCCGAGGAGCGGGGGGTGAGCATCCTGACCACTTTCCGCCAGGGCGACGCCGAGGAAATGCCCTTCGGCGACGAGACCTTTGACGCCATCATCTCCGAGTGCTCTTTCTGCACCTTCCCGGAAAAGGCCCAAGCCGCCGCCGAGATGGCGCGCGTGCTGCGTCCCGGCGGCTGCCTGGGGTTGACCGACGTGACCGCCAGCGGCCCACTGCCGGACGATGTACAGCCGCTGCTATCCTGGATCGCCTGCACCGCCGGGGCCAATACGGCGGAGGGCTACGTGGAGACGCTGAAGGGGGCAGGCTTTACCGATTTTACCGTCGAGGATCAACGCGACGCGCTGCTGGACTTGGTGACCGACATCCGCCGCAAGCTGCTGGGGGCCGAGATCGCCGTGAGCCTGGGCAAGCTCGATCTGGGAGATGGCGACCTGGAAGAAGGCAAGCGGTTGGCCCGCCGTGGGGCAGAGCTGATCGAGGAGGGCACCGTGGGCTACACGCTCATTGTGGCCAAGAAGAGATGACAATGGTTCTCCCTGATTGACCGACAAATCTTTTCTGGACGCAGATCCACGCAGGTTTTCGCAGATAAAACGTAAAATCAGCGCAAATCTGCGTCCAGTTTTCGGATTTCCGAGGTCATTTTCCGGGTCACTAGAGTTTTGTCAGTCAACCAGCGCGATTACCTAAAAATATGGAAAACTGGACCCCGGAAAGTCAGCAACAGCCTGAGTACGAACGGGAGCAGATCCAAAGAGCCGGAACTGCGCTGACCTTTGGGCAACTGCTCGCCCAGTCGACGCCGCGCTACTTTGTGGCACCGGCTCTCATGGGGCTCAACGTGGCGGCCTTTTTGCTGATGGCTCTGTTCGGCGCGTCGCCCCTCGATCCGACAGGGGAGCAGTTGCTCGCCTGGGGCGCCAACTTTGGCCCGCTTACCCTCGGCGGGGAATGGTGGCGGCTGCTGTCCGCGACCTTCATTCACATCGGCATCATCCACCTGGCCCTCAACATGCAGTGCCTGTGGCGATTGGGAAATCTGGCGGAGCGGCTGTTCGGCAACTGGGCCTTCCTGATGCTTTACGTCCTCAGCGGCCTGGGCGGCAGCGTCGCCAGCCTGTGGTGGAACCCCAACACCATCGGCGCAGGGGCCTCGGGGGCCATCTTTGGCATCGCAGGCGGGCTGTTGGCGTTCCTATACTTTGCCAAACTGGCAGTTCCCCGCACGATAATCCAAAGCACCCTGGCAAGCACGCTGGTCTTTGTGGGCTACAACCTGCTGTACGGGTTCACCAGCACCGGCATCGACAACGCGGCACACATCGGCGGGCTGGTGACCGGCGCGCTGGTGGGGGTGCTGTTCACCCGTCCCCTGCCTCCACCGGAGGGACACTCGCGCGCCTGGCGGTATCTCGCAGCCACAGGTCTCGTTCTGCTCCTGGTCGTAGGCACGCTGTTTTTGAGAGAGCAAGAAGGCTCGATAGCCGACCTGATGAAGGCAGAAAAACTCTTACAGGCCGGTGAATTCGACCAGGCCATCGTGCACCTCGAAAAGGCGCTTGAGGCCGACCCGGGCAGCGCGGTCGGTCATTACTACCTGGGCATCGCCTACGCTGAAAAAGGCATGTACGACGACGCCATCGCCGCCTACACGCAGGCCATCTCCCTCGACCCGCAGTTCGCCGAGGCCCATCTCAACCGAGGCATCGCCTACGCACTGACAGGCCAATACGAGAAGGCCCTTGCCGACCTGAGCAAGAGCAGCGATATGGACGACGGCAACGCGTACGCGTACTTTGTGCGCGGCTCGCTGTACGCCGAGACCGGGGAACGCGAGAAGGCCATATCAGATCTGGAGAGGGCGCTGCAACTCGGCCTGGAGCCAGAAGACGCCCAGCATGCAGAGAGGCTTCTACAGGATCTGCGGGAGTGACCCCTAACTCGGACAGTCGCGGTCAGTCCTCCGCCGCGACCTGCACGACGATGCCGCCCATGTGTGCCTCATCCGCCCAACACCTGACGCCGTCGATGAAGCACACGTGGCTTTCCCGATCCACCCCGCTATCGGCGTAGCGGGCCAAGAACCCACCCGATAGCGACGCGTTGTAGAACCGCAGCGGGCGTCCCTCTTCGTCGCACGCACGCTCGACGCAGGCCCTGCACACCTGGCGCGGGTAGCGAGGAATGTCCCGCATCCGCTCGCCGCATATGGGACACGCTTTATCGCTCACTCCATCCTCACCACGTCGAACGCGCGCCGCTGCACCTGCCCCGGATCGGGCGGGCAGATGCACTCGACGTCCAAGCGTCAACTCTGGGCAAATCTCGTGCGCAGAAACTCGACCACTTGCCGATCAATCGTATCCCCCGTGCCATCCCAGCGCTCTTCCAGGTTCTCCGTATCGACCAACCCGCGCAGTGCCTTGCGCGTGGCCTCGTCAAAGGCGCCCGTGGTCGGACCCGCGTAATGTCCCGTCCGGCGCAACAGCTCCTGCAGCTCGGCTGCGACGCTTTCCAGGGGAATCAGATCGTCGGGGTCAACCTTGCCAAAGTAGAAGTGGTGCAGCCCGACGAGTTCCTTGAGCCTGAGGATGGGCGTGGGATCGTCGTCCACGCGCAGGTCCAGGTAGCGATCGTTGTTGCCGCCGTACCCGCCGTTCTCCCGCACCACCAGCACCCCGGCCGACTGACGCCCACGCTTATCCCCACCCGCCTCCTGCCCGGCCGCCAACGCCTCCACCAGCCAGTCCGCCAGTTCACCCTCACCCCCGCGCACCTGCTCGAATCGGCGCGCCATGGCCTCGACCGTCCCCGGAATCAGGATGTTGCCCTGGCAGGCGAACCCCTCACCGACGACGTGCCCGGCCCACGCGATGCACTCGGGGCCGGTGTAGGCGGCCGCTCGCCCGACGCTATCGACCACGCCCACCTGGCGCGCCGCTCGCTCATCGTCCTCCCCGACGAGCGCTTCCACCACCTCCTGTGCTGGCATACCCCCTTCCATCATCTCCAGCCCCCGGGGGCCGTAGGTCAGGTTGGCGTAAGCCTGGGTCGCCACCGCACCCGCCCCGGCGCGCGCCCAGGAGACGACGGCCGCCGCGGCCAGGAACTTGGATTGGACGGCGACGCCCCACTCCT
>CAZWPV010000130.1:0-7185 GCA_964635485.1 uncultured Anaerolineales bacterium | reverse complement strand
ACTTGCTGTTGGGGCCTCCGGTTCTAATCTGAAAGTTACATTCCCGCGCGTTCGGGAATCTTGCCATCCAGACGCCGCTGCTTGATGACTTGCTCGGCGATGGATTCCGGCACATGGTCGTAGCGGCGGAACTCAAGCGTGAAGGTGCCACGCCCCTGCGTCAAGCTGCGTAGGTCGGTGGCATAGCCGCGAGCCTCGGCCAGCGGCACCTCGCCATCGACGTTGCGCAGGTGACTGCGCACGTTCATCGCGTTCACGCTGCCGCGCCGTCGCCCGACGTCGGCCACGACGTTGCCCAGGTGCTCCTCCAGGACGTTCACGTCTATGCGCATCACGGGCTCGAGCAGCGCGGGATTGGCACGACGCACCACCTCGCGCACGGCCATCGAGCCGGCGACCTGAAAGTCTATCGCCGCCGAATCGACCTCGTGGTACTTGCCACCCAGGAGTGTCACGCGCACATCGGTGATTGGATACCCGGCGATGACGCCGCACTCCAGCGCCCCAAGGATACCCCTCTCGGTCGGCGGCACGAAATCCCTGGGGAACTCGGATGGCGGTGCCTCGTTCTCGAAAACGACGCCGGAGCCCGGCTCCAGCGGCTCGACGCGCACCATGACCTCGGCAAAGTGACCGTGGCCGCCGGATTGCTTCTTGTAGGTGGCCGTGTACTCGGCCGTCTTGCGCACCGTCTCCCGGTAGGAGACCTGCGGCGGGCTGACCTGAGGCGTGAGGCCAAACTCGCGCTTCAGGCGATCGACGGCAATCTCCAGATGCAGCTCGCCCATTCCAGAGAGCACCTGCTCGCCGGTCTCGGAATCAAACTGACAAACCAGGGTCGGGTCCTCGTTGCACAGCCGCACCAGCGCCTGGCGCAGCTTTTCGCCCGCGCCGTTGGAAGGGGTCTGCAACGCCACCGCGATCACCGGATCGGGGAACTTGAAGGTCTCCAGCGCTATCGGGTGCTCGGGATCGCAGAGCGTATCGCCGGTGGTGACCGACTTGGGTCCCACCAAGGCGACGACGTCGCTGGCCGCCATGTGGCCGACCTGCTCACGCTCGCTGCCGTGCATGCGATAGATGCGCCCGATCCGCTCTTTCTCACCCGTGCGTGGGTTATACACCACATCGCCAGCGTTTAACTGGCCGGAGAACACGCGCACCCAGGTCAGGTGCCCCACGTGCGGGTCGGTGACGATCTTGAACACTGACGCGCAGAACGGCGCGTCGAAGGCGCCCGGCCGTTCCGTGAGATCCTCGCTTTCGGGAACCATTCCAACGACCGGCGGCACGTCCACCGGCGCAGGCAGATAGGCAACGATAGCGTCCAGCAGCGGCTGCACGCCGATGCGCTCGCGCGAAGCGCCGCATAGCACTGGCACCAGATCGTGGTCGACGACCGCCTGCCGCAACGCCGCCTGAAGCGCCTTCAGATCAGGCTCAACACCATCCAAGCGCTGCATCAGCAGGTCGTCGTCCGTCTCGCAGATGGCATCCAGCAGCTCCTCGCGCGCAGCAGCGACCCACTCCCGCATCTCGGGGGGAATCTCCTCCACCGTCGGGTCATCACTGCCGTCGTGCCAGATCAGCGCTCGCTGCATCAGCAGATCGACCACACCGGCAAAGCCGCCTTCGACGCCAATCGGCAACTGCAGTGGGATGGCTTTGGGCGTGAGTCGCTCGTGCACCTCGTCCAACACCTGGTCGAAGTCGGCGCCCAACCGGTCGAGCTTGTTGACAAAGATGATGCGCGGCAGGTGGCCCCGGTCAGCGTGCATCCACACCGACTCGGTCTGCGGCTCGACGCCGCCGGCGCCACACAGCACGATCACCGCGCCATCAATGACGCGGATCGAGCGCACCACCTCGGCGGTGAAATCGATGTGGCCGGGCGTGTCGATCAGGTTGATGCGGTGGCCCTGCCAATGGCAGGCGGTCGCCGCCGACATGATCGTGATGCCACGCTCCCGCTCCTGCTCCATAAAGTCGAGCTGCGTGTCGCCGTCGTCGATGTTGCCCTGACGATGGATGCGCCCGGTGTAATAGAGCATCGCCTCAGACGTGGTCGTCTTGCCCGCGTCTACGTGCGCGAAAACGCCGATAATGCGTACTTTTTCGATTGGTGCTTCTTTCTTCTTACTCATACTTCTTTCAGTCCATCACTTGGCACAAAGAAGCTCCACAGCACCCTGCGGAGCTTCCCTTGGATACCCCTCCAATTGTCCCCACAAAAAGCGTTCAGCCCATGGCCGAACAAATGCCATTATACCAGAAATCTGAAATTTGACCAGCAAACAAGACCTGTCCAAACCCACAGGTTGAACCTGCAAGAGTTCGCAGTAGACAGGATGTAGCCCCCATGTTAAACTGGATGCAAATTTAAAAGGTGTGCCCCCTCCCACTTCGCGCGTACTCGCGCGCTCCCTCTCACCAAGGAAGGGGGACATCCAATCCCTCCCCCCTGTGGTGGGAGAGGCTAGGTGGGGGGGGGAAGGAGGACCATACAGTGAACGATCTAGCCATTATCGAGACCATACTGCGCAACCAGCGACAGTTCTTCTCCGAGATCAAGCAGCGGGTGAATCTGGGGCAAAAGATGCGGGCGATGATCATCGCCAGCCTGATATTTTTCGCCCTGCACGGCGCGGTGATGGGGTCGAGCCACAGCGTGTGGCAGGCGCTCAGCTCCGCCGCCAAGCTGCCCTTGCTCTTCCTGGCCACGCTCGTCATCTGCTCCCCCACGCTGTACTTTTTCAACCTGCTCTTCGGCTCCGATCAAAGCCCGACACAGCACGTCGTCCTCGTGCTGACGGCCATCACCGTGACGTCGGTGCTGCTGCTCAGCTTTTCCCCCATCGTGCTCTTCTTTCTGCTCACGACGAGCCACTACCAGTTCTTCAAGCTGCTGAACGTGGCCGTCTTTGCCATCTCAGGCATCATCGGTGTGACGTTCCTCATCCGGGGCACGCAGCTCATATCGGACCCGGAATCCGAAGGCACGCAGACCAGACGGTACGTGGTCTACCTGTGGATCGTGGTCTATGCCTTCGTCGGCAGCCAGATGGCGTGGACGCTACGGCCCTTCGTCGGCGCGCCGGGCCTGGAGTTCGAGCTCTTCCGCCAACTGGGCGGCAACTTTTACGCCAACATCTTTGCCAGCATCGGCGAGATCCTCGGCTTCCTCACGGTGAGGTAGATAACGATGGAGACCAAGCAAACCCAAACACACTCTCACGGCGCTCGATTGATGAAGCAGTTGATAGTCGGACTGCTCGCCGCCATCGTGCTGATCAACATCCCCCTCAACCGCCATGGCACGACCCTGGCGACCGCACTACCCGACAGCGCCTACCTGGTGATCAGAGATGGCCTGGTGGTCAAAGAAGAGGACGATGAAGAAATCTACGTCTACCAGGACGGCCAGTTCCGCTGGATCAGCAACATAGCCACGTTTGAAGCGTACGGTTTTGTGTGGGGGGACGTGCACGTCGTGGGAGACGGCTACCTGGACCGGTTCGAGATCGGCCCGCCGCTGTCCCTGCTGGCCAAGTGCGATACAAGCCCGCACGTCTACGTGCTGGAGGGAGAGACCAAGCGCTGGATCCGGGACATCGACACGTTCGTCGCCGAGGGATACAGGTGGGAGGACGTGCAGATCGTCCCCTGCCAGACCCTGCGCGATCTACCCGACGGGGAGACGATCCCGCCCGACTCTGGCCCACCGCCGCAGCCGTGACGTGTATATTTTTTGACCATGTATATTAGGAACTTGCAAAGAATAAATCCTCCCAGATAATAAGGTGCCGCACATAGAGCACGATATCTGGGAGGGGAAAATAGAACTAACACCTGAAGTCAAATCGCTTTTGATCGAGACAGCCAAAGAGTTGAAAGGGAGTACCCGCCGCCTGCTTATGGCCCGCGCAGTCAAAGCAATGGGTAGAGGTGGACAACGGAGAGCGGAGCGGGAGTTGGGCTGGGATCGGGAGACCATTCGCAAAGGGGTGCAAGAACTGGAGAGTGGGATAATCTGAATTGATGCCTGTTCCGCCCGTGGGCGGAAGCGAGCTGAAGAATGGTTGCCAAATCTACTGGAAGATATCAAAGACATTGTCGACTCCCAAAGTCAGACAGACCCGAGTTTCAAGACAAGACGACTGTACACACGGATGAGTGCAGCCGAAGTACGGCGACAACTGATTGAGCAAAAAGAGTACACAGATGACGAGTTACCATCACGACAAACCATCAACACCAAACTCAGAGAATTGGACTATTATCCCAAAAGCGTGGTCAAAAGCAAGCCCAAGAAGAAGATACCGGAAACCGACGCTATCTTCGAACAGCTAGCGGTGGTCAATTCAGAAGCGGATAAAGCGCCAGATACTTTGCGGCTGTCCATAGATGCCAAAGCCCGGGTCAAGATAGGTCCTTTCTCCCGAGGAGGTAAGAACCGAGTCACAGTAGAAGCATCTGACCATGATTTCAAGCCGAAAGCAACCGTGGTCCCATTCGGCATCTTTCTGCCGCTGCTGAACGAGTTGTCCATGTACTTTGCGACATCGAGAGTCACCAGCGATTTCATCGTTGATGTGTTGGAAATGTGGTGGAAAAGTGTTCAAGAACGGTTTTCACCTGGACTTCCCTACATTGGGCTATTTTGCCCTAAATTATATGGACTCGATTTCAAGCATACCTGCATACCGAGCGTGAGAGCTTCTTGCACTTCACACAGTGATTGGTGCTGGACTTTGGCCTTTTTAGTCTTGTCAGACATTTGACACAGGATTAAGCCGGAAATTCTTCGAAACCGTCAAAAACCTGAGAGTTTTAGAGCAAAACAGCATCTTCAGACCGGTTTTGAGCGAGAAACCTGAATCAACCTTACAAGAAAGCAAAATGGCCTGAGTAAACTTCGCACTTTTCGTACCTACAATCGGGTAAGACGGACTGGTGTTTCACGGAGTGGAGTCAGTAAATTGTCCAGCAAGTCCATATAATTCTCGCGATGTAGGGAAGTCCAGTTAAATCAAAAATATCTAGTGACACAATTCTACTTCTGCCCAACGGCGCGGAGATAAGCTGCACGTCGAGCGACTCTGCACGAGCTATCGCGCCCACTTCGGTTGTCGTTTCGTTTCGTTGCCACCCTTCCAGAGCAGCTTCATTGACTGGCTATCCGCCGGAGCGGGTGGCGTATCCTCGACCAGTTCGCCAGGGTCAAGGTCGCGCGTGGTCAAGGCGTTCGCGGGATGGTGCGGTCTTGGCTCTGGAGGGTTGACTCTTGGCGATTTCCATTTCTTTTCCAAACAAGCCGTTCCTGTTGAGCGGAGGCACATAGAGAAGAAGGATAGCCTCAATGTATCTCCGCGCCGCTATCCGGCAAGCCTCCCCGACGAAGGAGGGGAGAGCGCAGGCGGATAGCTTGTGAATCTCCCGAATTATGTCCCAATATGCCCCCGTGGGGCTTTTTGGCCAGTCGCGCTTACTCAGAAACCCCTGCCCTGGCGGTTTCTGAGGCGTTTGTTCCTCAGAAGACGCTTGCGCTTGGAAAAAGACCTGGTATAATTGGAATAGAACATTTGCTCGAATCAAAGTGTCACGATTTGTACGCCGTCGCCAGTATACACCATCACTTTTGCTCTTGCAACTGCGAGGAGGGAGCTATGACGACCGAACAACCCAAACCCCGGAAACTGCTCGACCGCGTTCGTGATATGCTGCGTGTCAAACACTATTCCATCCGCACCGAAAAAACCTACGTCAGTTGGATCAGGCGTTACATCCTGTTCCACGACAAGCAGCACCCCAAAGATATGGGGGCCCCAGAGATCGAGGCCTTCTTGACCCATCTGGCCGTCGAAGAAAACGTCGCCGCCTCCACTCAAAACCAGGCTCTCAGCGCCTTGTTGTTCGTCATCGTGCGCCCAAAATCGAGCCGCACCAGGTCTTGCTTGCCGTCGCTCGTCCGCGTGAGGGCGTAGCTGCCGTAGCCGGGGCCGGGATTGCCCTGGCTACCGCTGTCGAAGGTGATGCTGTAGTCGACGGGGCCTTCTAGCTGGGTGGAGGTGAATTGGAGGGGTAGGGAGGATTGCGGCGCGGGGGAAAGGTTGGCTTCGCTCGCCAGCCGCTGGAGCAGCTCTGCGCGCGCTTCCTCCGAAAGCGCCGCAATCGCTGCGAGGATGCGCTCTACCTTATCATTGGCCATGCGTTATCCGTCATTCGCTCGGCTACGTCCTCCGGTCGTAAAGAGCCATAAGGTTGGCTGTGTGGATCTGCTGCACCAGCCCGTTCAGCGGGATGCGCGATAGGCCGCAGGACTCGATGTCGATCTTTTGCAGCCACTCTTTCCCCTTGCCATTCTTGATCGCCTTGGCTACCTTCTTCTCGATGGCATCCAGGTACTTTAGGCTGGCATCTACTATGCCTTCGACCTCTCCGCGCAGGATGACCTCGCCGTGTCCCTGTACCAGGTTCTCGATGGGCAGATCGACGACCTTTTTCAGGGATGCCCGGAGCACGTCTGTATCGCCGTCGATGACGGCGGGCACCGGCATCACCGTGTCGGCTGCGAACAACACGCGATCGTCTTCGACGTACACCATGACCGAGTCTGCGGTGTGGCCGGGGGTGTGGATCAGGCGTATCACACGTCCGTCCAACTGGAGCGATAGCTCCCCTTCGTCGAAGGTGATGTTGGGCTGGCGGAGGACCACCTCCCCCAGTTCCGGCTCTTCGACTTGAGCGGCCTTCAGCGCCGGTTCGCCGTATTGCCTCAATAGCTCGCGGCACTTGGCGTGGGCGACGATGTCGGCGTCGGGAAAGAGGTAGATGCCGTAGGTGTGGTCGGCGTGATAGTGGGTCAGCACCACGTAGCGCACACCGGGGCGGCTGGCCCGCTTGAGGAACGCCGCCATCTCTTTCGACTCGGTGGGAAAGGGCAGGCTGTCGACGAGGATGATGCCCTCCTGCGTCACGATCGCTCCCGCGGTCACCTGGGCGTATACCTCGCTGGTAAAGACGTAGATGTTGTTGGAGACTCTTTCTCGAAACAAAGTGTACCTCGTTGAATGATCTGGGAGTTCTGGTTTCTCCGCAGTAGGATAGCATAAAGAATAGGCAAAGTCAAGCATTTCGCTTGACAACCGCATTTGGCCTCCCACGCTTGGCCTGAATTGCCAAATT
>CAZWPV010000129.1:0-7188 GCA_964635485.1 uncultured Anaerolineales bacterium | reverse complement strand
CAAAGCCTCCCCGCCGGGGAACAACTCACGCAGCAGTGACAATTCATCCGCCCGTTCCTGCAGCAAGACAAACAGCGCTCCCCGCCCCGTCTGGACGAACGTCCAGTCCATCGGCGGGGGCCCGACCACTTCGACCCAATCGGCATCGGGTGCCAGAAAGCGCACCGAGCTAAAGCTCTCCAAAGTCATGTACGCACTGAAGAAATAGGTCGTATACCCTGGACCCAAATCAGCCATCAGCCGGGCCGTGCGGTCGGCGATTTCAGTATCGCGGTCGCCAAAGGCCCCAGAGGGCGCGTAGACGCCAAAGTAGTAGGCGACGTTGACGATCAGAAGCGCTAATGCGGCGCACAGTACCGCGCATCGAGACACGACCCGCCGCCAACCCCAAAGCCCGGACACCCAACGAACCAGGACAACCGCAGCCCGGCCCACCAGCATGCAGACGGCAGGTGCAGCGATGAAATACCGCTGATACTGGGGCGGCGTTGCAAACAAGATTCCACCTAAAAGAACCGTCAACCCGAGCCAGCCGAGCATCACCGCGTAGCGCGTCTCCTTCTTGTGGGTCAGGGCCAATCCCACGCCGAGGACGAAAAGCACCCCGGAGAAAACGTAGAGCATCGGCTCATTTGGCGTATAGAAAAATCCCTCATCATGGGTATATACGAATGGAAACACAGCCCGCCCCACGCGTTTTGCCATCAGCAGCCATAGCGGATCGCCCGTTATCATCTGCTCCCGCTCCAACTCCCGCCTGTAAAAAGTGCCGCCGATGCTAATGACCCCCTGGCGATACAGAAAGACATCGGGTGACAGGATAAAATCGACGAGCAACGGCCCAGTCACGACGAGCGCCAGCAGGACGAAAACGAGTATCCCCCGCCAGCGCTTCCTCAGCCGCCTCGCACCGGCGAACACCAACACCAGCAGGACCAACGGGATCAGGAGACGCGTACCGTGGTAAAAGTACATCCCCATCCCCATCATCAGGCCAGCAACGACAAAGCCCCACCTCCGACCATGCACCAGCCCGCGATGCAGACCTGCCAACACCAACGCGCCAAAGAGCGGATCGGCGCTGTTGTTCAACGCCAGACGGCTGAGCTGAAGCGCTAGGCCCCACCCTGCCAGGAAAAACGCGCTCACCCACGCGACCTGTCGCCCCCACACGCCCTTGGCCAGAGCGTAAACCGCCGGTACCCCCAACGCTCCCAGAAGCGCAGCCGCGAACCTCAGCCCAAAGAGGTTCCAGCCAAACAAGTGCAGACCGGCAGCCTCCAGGTAGAAAAACAGGCTGGGATGAGTGAACCAACCCACACCGAAAGGATTAACCGGGTCGCCGCGAAGAACCCGTGCTGCCTCCATCGCCATCGAGCCCTCATCGCCGAGCATCAGGTCGGGAAACCGACCCAGCCGCACCAGCCGCAGGGCCAGCGCGACGACGAACAAGCACCCAACAGCGACAACCTCCCGCCACCAGCCGACGCGCGGCCGCCACTTGCGGACGCCGAGCGAGGCCGCTACTGCCAGCGCCACACCAACTCCCCAGACAGACGCAGCGCGCCCATAGTCGTGCCGGACGTGAGCCAGGTGCGCTGCCCAGATCACCGACCCTACCGCACAGGCCACAAATAGAAGTCTCCAGCCAAGCCAGAAGGATGAGCGACGATGAATCACGCTGCCCGCAAAGAGCACCAGTGCCATCGCGTAAGCCGCTCCTCCAATCCAGGCGAGTTCCCGGCGATAGCTGAGGATCCACTGCGCCAGGACGGCGAGGAGCAAGCCTCCCCAGAAAGTCACCGAAACCCACTTGGCTGAAACTCCCAGGTTAATTCGAGACACGAACCCTCAGGCAGATATTCATCGCCGAGATGTCGCGAGCGTCCTCGTCCAGGCGGTCGTTCCAGCGATCCACCCAGTTGAACAGCCGCAGCCCCGCATTCACCGGGTTGAAGCGACCCTCCGCTTGGCCGTTCACGCGGTAGCGCGAGGCGGCATCGGCTACCCGCGATGGCAACATCCCCGATTCCAAAAGCGGCTTTCCCAGGCCGTAAACCAGGTTGTGGATGAACGGAAAACAATAGTGCACCAACAAACGCGTCTCCTCAACCCTGAGGCCGGCGTTCTCGACCAACGTCGCCAGCCCGTCCAGAGTGTACAGCCGGACGTGCTGCGCCCAGATGCCGGCCAACGGCCCGCTGGCGATGTGCGTGCCAAACAGCGTCTCCAGGGTCTTGTTGATCGGATCCCAACAGAAAGGATAGTTGGCGTTGGGCACGCTGATGACGATTGTTCCCCCGGGACGGGTCACCCGCACGGCCTCGGCCAGACCGGCCCGGTCGTCCTCCAGGTGCTCCAGCACCTCCGCCAGGATGACCTTGTCGAACGCCCGATCGGCGAACGGCAGGCGACAGAGGTCGCCGTTGAGAAGGCGAACGGCGCGGTCGGCCAATTGGTCGTAAGTCCGGCGAACGTACCGGTACTCCAGGTCCTGGCCGACCAAGCTGCACGCGCTCACCTGCCGCAAGAAATTCAACACAAACCCGCGCCCACAGGCCGCGTCGAGGATGCGTTCCTCCGGTCTGGGATCGAGCCAGCGGAGAAACAGCTTCACCCGGCGCTTGTAGGCCATGTCGGCCTCGTTGGCCACCAGGCGGGAGAGCTGCTCGTCGCTGAGCATCACGCCTCGGCCCCGCGCGCCAGATCGGCCAGGAGAGCCTCATACTGGTCCAACGTCCTTTCCAGATCGAACACACCGGCGACTTCCTCCCGCGCCTTGACGTAGGGAGTGCCTTCGGCCAACATGCGAACGATGCCCTCCGCCAGCGCCTTTTCGTCGCGAGAGGGTACGATGATGCCCATGCCCGTGGCCTTTATCGCCTCCCGCGCGCCGGGGATGTCGGTGCACACCACCGGCGTGCCGCAGAACATGGCCTCGATCTGCGTGCTGGGGAAACAATCGCTGCGGCTGGGAAGCACGAACACATCACACATGTGATAGAAATTGGCCAGCCTCTGCCGATCCCGGATCAGCCCCAGGAACGTCACGTGCTCATTGCAGCCATCCAGCAGTTCCTTACACTGCCCATAAAAGTTCTCGTAAACAGGGAACTCTCCCGCGTAGACGAACTTGGCGTCGGGCCGGGATTCGAGGACGTGCGGGACGGCCTTGAACAAATAGTCGAACCCTTTTTCCTCGACGAAACGTCCGGCAAAGCCGATCAGGGGATGGTCGTCCAGACCCAGCTCGGCACGCCAGGCGGCGACCGCTTTGGGATCGGGTTCGGGGATGACGATAGGCGGATAGATAAAGGCCATCTTTTCCAGGAACGGACTCAAAAAGCCAGAGTGGCGGGCATAGTCCTCGCTGTGCACCGAGATGCGCGCCGACATCTTTTCCGCCTGGATCATCATCCACGTCACCGACCATTTGATGAGACGGTTCAAAAAACCCGCCGGCATCACCAGGTCGCCGTGATGGGTGAACAACACCTTGCTCCCCGCCAGGCGCGCGAGCAACGTGACCAACCACGACTCCATCAGAACCGTGTGCATCTGAACCACGTCGTGTTCGCGGATCAGGCGGTACGCGGCAAACGGGAACGCGGGCTGCACCGGCCCCCGGCTGAGGCGCATCAGCACGGGCAGGCGGACGACGCGCACGCCGTTGTGTATCTCTTCGCGGGGCAAAGTTGGGTCGTGGCGCGACGTCAGCACCGTTACCTCGTGCCCGCGCCCAACCAGGCCCTCGGCCAACCTTTGCGCGTAGGCGGTCAATCCTGTCCAGTGAGGATAGTAGTACGAGAGAATCGAGAGAACCTTCATCGCGTGATACATACCTCCAAGTTGTTATGCGTTTTCCGCCTCGGCAGCCGCCGTGGCGTCGACCCGCAACCGGCCCAGCGAAAGCCCCAACCTGGCCAAGCCGATCAATCCCAGGCCGCACGAGAGAAGGTACTGGAAAGCGTGAGAGGCAAAAGCAATCGTGAGCGCCTCCTCCTTCGATACGCCAAAGGGCAAGTGCAACGCATATTCGGCGACGGAATGAAAGACACCGACCGCGCCGGGAGCGGAAGGAATCGCCATCCCCAGGCCGATGGCACACGTGAGAAAACTCCCCTGCACCAGCGGCGGTCGATCCCGGAACGCCCACAGCATGGCCCAATAGTAGCCGACGACGAGACCCCACGTCACGACCGACCAGGCCAACAACGCGACCAGGCGGCGTGGGGAACGCAGCGCCGCCAATCCATCGAGCAGACCATCCAACACGCCCAACCACCGCTTGGTATCGAGACGCGGCAGGTATAGCAAGAGCCACTTACCCCGCCTCGAAAGTAGGGAAAACAACCATCCGCCCAACTTGGAATCGCGGCGCGGCAGGCGTGCCAAGAACCACTGTGCCACGAAGCGCACCCAATCAGGTCGCAGTGCAAGCACGATCATCGTGCCCAAAGCGACTACCGCTGCAATCCCTGCCGCCACGCCTGCACCCTGCATCCACCCTGCCTGCTCCACAAAGGGCAGCGTAGTCGCCAGCATCAAGACCACCATCAGCATATCGAGCACGCGCTCGATGACGACGGTGGAAAGCGCCGCGCTGACCTTCACCCTACCCTCCAGCCCGATGGCTACCGCGCGCGCGGGATCGCCCAGCCGGAAAGGGAGCACGTTGCTCACCAGGTAGCCGACGCTGGTCACCCAGAAGCAGCGGGCCAGGCTCACCTCCGGCCCCAGCAGCAGCCGCCAGCGGACCGAGCGTGCCACCTCGTAGGTCAGCAATGCCACAGCCGCAGGCACCAGATAGACGTACTCCGCCTTGGCCAGGTTCGCCGCAACCTCGCGCAGGTCGATGCCCAGCAAGGCCAGCGCCAGCGCCGCTGCACTGATAGCCAGCCCAACCCACAACTGCCATCGTTTTTCCACGAGAAAGGATTATACCATTGGCAAGCCAGTCTCGCAAAGAGGAAAAACAGCCCCCCCGCCCCGTTCAGAGGCCCGCCACGGGATGCGAACCGAGGCAAAAGAGCAGCGGATTCGCGTAGCCTGTTTTGTGTCAAGGTGAAAGACGAGGAAGCATATTTCAAAAGGGAGATGATAATGACTATGCGAACTTCCCTTGGAGCAAAGAGGGTCAATCCAACCGCCGTCGAAAGATCACCACCTGCGGATGGTCGTACACCACAAAGCTCTCATCCAGCCAGCCAGGGTTCAGAGACAGCGCCGGTCGACACGCATCGGGCAGCGTGAAGGGCAAACCCGCAGTCGGATCATCCTGCAACGCCAGCGGCCCCAGGTGGGGATAGCGCCCGAAGCAGGCCACCGGCTCGAAACCGAGATCGCCCCCGAAAAGCCGCCGGTAGTAGCGCGCCGTCAGCGGATACCACTCCGGCCAGCGCGCCAGTGTGGCGTACCCCCGCCGGCTGGCGACGATCACATAGTCGGCGTCGGCCAGGGCCGCCTCCATCGCCTCCCACTTGCCCGCCGAGCCTTGGCCCGTATCCTCGTCAAAGACGGGCAACTCGCGTACGTCGTAATCGTAGCCACCGATCACGCCCACCGGCAGCGGGTGATCCCACTGCTCGACGGCCAGCACAGACCCGCGCGGCACGCTTTCATAAATCCACTCGGAGGCTGCCAACCAGGGATGCGGGGTGCTGTAGAGGCCGACGAAGGCGAGGCAGAAAACAAAAGAGTAGCCGAGGGTCGCGCAAATGAGCAAAGTGCCACGCCCCGGTGGGGCACCCTCAATGACGAAAATCTCACGCAAAGCCGCCAAGGGTTTGCTTTGCGACTTTGCGCCTTGGCGTGAGGTGCTATTTTCGGAGCAGACGGCCAAACGGCGAACCTGAGACAGGAGCGCCCACGCCCCATAGATCGCCAGCACGGGCGTCAGCCCCAGCCAGTAGCGGGGGAACTGGGCGTAGAGCGCGCCGGTGAAAGCAAAGAAAGGCAACGCCCAGGCTGCCAGCACCCACTCCGCCGCCGTCACCGACCCGCGCGCCGCCCGCCACACCCCCAAGACGAACCCGCCGAAGACGGCCAGCCCCAGCGGCCAGCCCATCCCCCAGCGCAGATGCTGCACCAGGGCGTATACGTAAGGCCAGGCCGCGTGAAACTGGCGCGTGTACGGCACGTCGAGTAACCCGCGCGCGATGGCCGATTCCCGCACCACGTTGCGCCAGAACGTGGGGAACGCGATCAGGACGAAGGGATTGGTCAGCGCAAAGGCCATCAGCGCCCCTGCCCCACCCCGCAAGGCGCATCGCCAACGCGCACCCCGCCCGCCCGGCGCAGCGATACACGCCACGCCCAGCGGCAGGATCAGGAGCGCGGCGCTGAACTTGCAGCCCAGCGCCAGCCCGGCCCACACGCCCGCCTGCCACGCATCGCGCGAGCCCCCACCCTGGGCCAGGCGCACGGCAAACAAGAGCGATCCCACGGCGAAAAAGACCAGCGGCGTGTCGACGGTGTAAAAGTGCGCCTGCTGCACGTGCAAGACCATCAGCGCGACGAAAGCAGCCGCCAGCAGGCCGACTCGATCTCCATACACCCGCCTGCCCAAGGCAAACGTCAGCGCCGCCGTGCCCAGATCGAACAGCGCCGCCAGCGCCCGACCCAAGAACAGCGGGTCCGCAGAAGAATCAAACACCCTCAGCAGCGCCAGCAGGTAGAGCGGCAGGTGGCCGTAGGCAAGGTCGGGAGAAACGTCGAACGGGTTCAGCCGGTCGGGCCAACGCAGGCTCTCCGCCACGCCCACTAGGTACCGCTCGTCTGGGTGCGCGCCAATACCACCATCCCAATCGAGGCTGCAAAAGCGCAAGGCCGCTGCCAGGAGCAGCAGGAGCAATAGCAGCACGCGAGAACGCCAACCCGTCACACAGTTGATTTTATCACCGGCAACCCCGTTGGACAACTGCGCCAAACACGGCTCAACCGCGCTTGACAAATCCACGGAAGCGAATAACTTTACTTTCCGGTAAAATTCCGGATACCCCCATATATGGCTGAAAAGGCGCAAAATCGCTTGGTTGTGCCACATATGGTGGCACCATATACGGGCAAAAGTGGCGATTTTTGCCACAAATGACCACATATGGGGACGGGCTTCAAGTTAGCGGAAACTAAAGTGAGAAGATACCTCCCATCTACTTCTGCTTGGCCTGAATCTTGGCCCACGTATCC
>CAZWPV010000128.1:0-7252 GCA_964635485.1 uncultured Anaerolineales bacterium | reverse complement strand
TCACGCGCGCCATGCTCACGCCATCGGCGGGATTGTGGATCAGCCGCAGAAAGGCGACGACGTCCTTGATCTCGCGGCGGGCGTAGAAGCGGGTGGCCCCTACCAACCGATAGGGCATCCCGGCGCGGATGAATTCGTCCTCCAGGGCGCGCGATTGGGCGTTGGTGCGGTACATCACGGCGCAGTCGCCGTAGCGCACGCCCTCCCGCGCCAGGTCGCCGATCGTATCGACCACGAACCGGGCCTCTTCGTCCTGGTCGTAGGCCTCGTGGACGGCGATCTCTGGGCCGTGTCCGCGCTGTGTGAAGAGGGTCTTTTCCGTGCGGTCGGGGTTGTGGCGGATGACGGCGTGCGCGGCGTCCAGGATGGTCTGGGTGGAGCGGTAGTTCTCCTCCAGCAGGATCGTCAGCAGGTCGGGGTGGTCGTCCCGCAGGCGGCGGATGTTGCGGTAGTCAGCCCCCCGCCACGCGTAGATCGACTGGTCCTCGTCGGCCACGCAAAACAGGTTGTGGTGCGCCCCCGAAAGTTGACGCAGCAGCGTGTACTGCGCCTGGTTGGTGTCCTGGAACTCGTCCACCAGGACGTGGACGTAGCGCTCCTGGTAGTTGGCCAGTACGTCCGGGTTCCGGGCGAACAGTTGCGCAGTCACCATCAGCAGGTCGTCGAAATCGAGCCCGCCGTTGGCTGCCAGCAGCGCCTGGTAGCGCTCGTAGATGCGCCTGACGACCTCGCCATAGTAGGTGCCGGTGTCGTACGCCTCCGGCGGGATCAGCTCGTTCTTGGCACGGGAGATGGCGCTGTGCACCGCCTGTGGGCGATAGCGCTTGTCGTCCAGGTCCAGGTCCTTGATCACCTGTTTGACCAGGCGGAGCTGGTCGTCGGAATCGAAGATGACATAGTCGCGCGAGATGGAGGTGGCTTCGGCCTCGCGGCGCAGGACGCGGGCGCAGGTGGCGTGGAAGGTGCCCAGCGTCAGGCGGCGGGCGCGAGAGGGACCGAGAAGCTCCTCCAGTCTTTCCCGCATCTCGCGGGCGGCCTTGTTGGTGAAGGTGACCGCCATGATCGACCACGGGGCGGCGTCGCGCTCCAGCACCAGCCAGGCGACGCGATGGGTGAGCACGCGGGTCTTGCCGCTGCCCGGCCCGGCCAGCACCAAGATGGGGCCATCTGAGGCGGTGATGGCCTTTTGCTGTTGGGGATTGAGTTCTTTGAGCAGATCCATACCGGCGGCATTGTAACACAGTCGGCCTTCCCGCGCCAGTAGCGCGGGCGTGCGCCAGCTTGGGCATTTGGGAGAACTGTGCTATGATACACGATGTTGGCTGGCTGGCTTGAGCAAGGCCAGTCTGAAGGAGGCAGGTGAATGGTTATCACCCAGAGTTTGGGCCTGCGCACGCAGGGGCACACCGACATTCAGGACATCACGTCCCAGGTCGCCACCGTCGTCAAGGAGTCGGGGCTAAAGTCGGGCATCGTCACTGTCTTTTGCACCGGTTCGACCGGCGGCCTGACCACCATCGAGTACGAAAGCGGCGTGATGGACGACCTGCGGCAGGTCCTCGACGAGGTCGTGCCCCCCGACCGGGATTACCAGCATCACCTGCGCTGGGGGGATGATAACGGCAGCGCCCACATCCGCGCTGCGCTCGTCGGCCCCTCGCTGACGGTGCCCTTCATCGATGGCAGCCTCACGCTGGGCACATGGCAGCAGATCGTGTTTCTGGATTTCGACACCCGGCCCCGATCGCGCAAGCTGGTGGTGCAGGTGGTGGGGGAGTGATCGCGGGTGCTCGACGTCGTAGCGGTCGGCGAGGTGCTGTGGGACGTCATTGGCACGGAGAGACACCTGGGCGGCGCGCCCTTTAACTTTGCCGCCCATTGCCGCCAGTTGGGAGCGCGCAGCGCCATCGTCAGCCGCGTGGGGCGGGACGAGCTGGGCGACGAGATTCTGGCGCGGGCGGGGGAGCTGGGCGTGGACGCCGGCCTGATTCAGCGCGACGCGGAACATCCCACCGGGCAGGTGCGCGTGACGCTCGACGCCGGGGGGCAACCGACCTTCGACATCTGCACCGGGGTGGCTTACGATTACCTCGCTGCGCCCCCGGAGGCCGTGGCGCGTGTCGCGGAGGCAGACGCGGTCTGCTTCGGCACGTTGGCGCAGCGGCACCCGGCGGCGCGGCGGTCCATCGCCGAGCTGTTGGATGCCGCCCGACGGGCGCTCCTCGTCTGCGACCTGAACCTGCGCCCGCCGCACTACACGCCCGAGGTCGTGCGCGACGCGCTTTCCCGGTGCCATCTGCTGAAGCTAAACGACGACGAGTTGCGCGTGGTGCGGGCGATGCTGGCGTGCGAGGCGCTCGACGAGGATGCATTTCTGCTTCACCTGCTGGAGGCCTACGACCTCGAACTGATCTGCGTGACGTTGGGAGCGCGGGGCTGCGTCCTGCGCACGCTCCGGGAGCGGATCGTCTCGCCCGGCTACGTCTGCGAGATCGTGGATACGGTCGGCTCGGGAGATGCCTTTGCAGCGGCGCTGGTTGTGAGATACCGGGAGGGTCGTCCACTGGCCGAGGTGGCCGATTTTGCCAATCTGGTGGGCGCCTATGTCGCCACGCAGCGCGGTGCGACGCCTGCCATCACCCCCGACGTGTTGCAGTTTTTTGCCGCCCAGACGCGGCGGTCATCGATATAGAAACAGGAGTTGGCGAAGAATGACAACACAGCCTCCATTACCCCCTGAAAAGCCTCGCAAGCGCGTTTTCCCGTTCTCAGGGATCATCATCGCCGCCGCCGTGGCGGCCTTTGTGATGTTTCTCGTGTTCACGCCGGAGGAGTTGCTGGCCTACACGCAGGACTGGTTCCTGGCAAAAATGAACCTGGTCGGCTACGCCGTGTGCCACCAGATCAGGGATCATTCCTTCGTCATCGGCGAGCATGCTCTTCCGCTCTGTGCGCGTTGCACGGGCA
Source organism: uncultured Anaerolineales bacterium (assembly GCA_964635485.1). Taxonomy (GTDB): domain Bacteria; phylum Chloroflexota; class Anaerolineae; order B4-G1; family B4-G1; genus JAFGED01. Next base: position 4,285 of record CAZWPV010000128.1, on the reverse strand, counting down.
CGTTCATCGGGGCGCTGGTCGGGTTCTTTGGCCAGGCTGTGGTATTGCGCCGCCGCCGCGCCACCCAATTCCCGTCCCCTCTTGCCACCGCGATCCTCGTCTTCTTTATGATGCTGTGGGCGGCCGATGGGCTGAATTCCCTCCTGGCGACTGAGAGACTGAATGCGGCACTCGTCGCTCTCCTCAAGGTGCATAACCTGTACCAGCCGCAGCAGTGGTTGAGATTGGCCACCGGTGCGCTCAACGGGCTATCTATGAGCGTGCTCGTCTATCCGGCTTTCAACGCCACGATGTGGAAGAACCCCTTGCCTGAGCGCGCCATACGCGGCCTGCGCGATTTGGGCCTGCTCGTCCTGCTTGAGATGGGCATGGTTGGCCTGGTGCTCGCCTTGGTGCTGTTCCAGTGGCCGTGGGCGCTCTATCCACTGGCATTTCTGGGCGCGCTGGGTGTACTGTCCCTGCTCACCAGTGTCAACACCATCCTGGTGTTGATCGCCGTACAGCGGGAGAACGCGGTGGGTAACTGGCGCACGGCCTTGATCCCGTTGCTGGCCGGCTTTACGGTCAGCATCATCCAGATCACCGCGATCAGCGTGTTACGATACGGCTTCACGCGCTCGTTCTTGCCCTTGCCACTGTAAGCGCCTTCCGCCCGGCCGCCCTCACACCCTCGCCCCCCGGATTATTGAGATGATACGTATTTGTCACTCTTCTGCTATTGTGTTTGACAGCGGTATCTTGTATAATAGTTGATAGAAATGGTCTGGTCGAGGCGTTTCGAGCATAGCAAGAAACGCCCCTAGTCGTTCGAGAAGGAGGTGTACTATGCGCAAGGTGTTTCCCGTTCTCGCACTCCTTTTGGCTGCACTCCTGTTTACTGCTCCGGCTGCCTATGCCAGCCCAAGTGAGGCCGTCATCTGCAACCACGTCGTCCAGCCGGGAGAGACGATCTACTGCATCGCGCGGGCCTACGGCGTGAGTCCCTGGGCGGTCGCGTCTCAGAACGGCCTGGTGAATCCCAACCTGATCTACCCCGGCCAGGTGCTGGCGATACCCGACACGTACCAGGCGTTGTCCGCCGGGCCGACGTGTGTGTCCCAGTGTCCGTCACCAACACCCCCTGCTTGCACCTGCTCCAGCTATCACACCATCGTCACTGGCGACAACCTGTACCGCATCTCTCTACATTACGGTGTGAGTATGTGGCGCATCGCCGAGTGCAACGCCATCTATAACCTGAACTACATCCGGGTCGGCGACGTGTTGTGCATCCCATCGCCTTAGCGAGAGACTAGGGGCGCGGCTGCCAATTCGACAGCGATCTTGAGGGCGTTATTGTCTCATCCCTCGGCCACGGCTCCGGCCGTGGCCGAGGCTTTTTAGTACCATGGGGGCATTTGTTCCCTGTAGCAAGATGCGTTTGCCCGACCAAAGTCGAGAGAAACAACGCTGCGTAACGCGCATAGGATCATCCAAATGCCTCTTGGCAGTTTGGGCTGCTAGCCCAAACTGCGCGCCTGCGAATCTCGCTTTCATGCGGTGAGCTTGGATGCAAAGTACAAACACACCGTAGTACCATATGCTCATTGCCGAGAAAGTACAGCCCCGCTATAATGGAGATGATGGATCTGTCATCGCGCGATCTGATAGCGGCTGTATTGCTCCTCGCCCTGATCCCGATCCTGGGCGTGCAGGCTGGGGAAATTATGACCCTGGCGGGTGTAGCCGACCCTGTCTTGGGCAACCTGCCCGACGCGCTCCAGTTCACGTACAGCATCCCCGACCAGCGGTCGTTTCCCGCTGCCTACCGGCTGACGCCGCTGAACGTGGGCAGCAGCCTCCCGCTCACCTGGACGGTCGCGGCCGAGGGGACGTGGTTTGCGGCTGCGCCCTTCGACGGCGCTACCTACGCCTCCTTCTGGATCACGCCCACGACCTTTAGCACCGGCACGGTGGCGGTGTACACCGGCGTGGTCACGGTCACGGTGACGGCCCCGGCCGGGACCGGCGGTTCCCCCCACTGCATAGACCTGCGCCTGCAGGTGGTGGACGACTCCTTTTCTCCCGTCTATCTCCCTCTGCTGGCGAACGGCTTTCCCCCGTTCCCCGACGATCCCTACTACGGGAGCCAGTGGGCGCTGGAGAAGGTGGGCGCTTCGCAGGCCTGGGCGCAATCCAGGGGGCGGGGCGTCCTCGTCGCCGTACTGGATACCGGCGTGGACCTGGACCACCCCGACCTGGCCAGCAAGGTGCGCGACGACATCGACTGGGATTTCGTGGACGGGGACGATGTCGCCGACGACGAGCACGGCCACGGCACCCACGTCGCCGGCATCGTGGCTGCGGCGACGGATAACGGCCTGGGTGTGGCCGGTATGGGGTGGGAGGCGACGATCCTGCCGGTGCGCGTCGTGGGTCCCGGAGGGGCCGATTCCCTGGCCCTGGCCGAGGCGATCTCCTACACCGTCGAGCACGGGGCGAGTGTGATCAACCTGAGCCTGGGGTCGCAGACGGTTTGCCCGACGGTCGTCCAGCAAGCGGTGAATTACGCCCACGCACGCGACGTGGTGCTGATCGCGGCGGCGGGCAACGATGGGACGGGCGCGGGGAGCTTTCCCGCTAACTGCTACTATGTCCTGGGGGTGGCAGCCACGACCTCTGACGACGCCCGCGCCGGCTTTTCCAACTTTGGCACGCACGTCACCGTCGCCGCGCCGGGGAGCGCTATCTACAGCACGGCGCTGGGCGGCGGGTACGAGACCAGGAGCGGCACGTCGATGGCCACGCCCTACGTGGCCGGGCTGGCGGCCCTCGTCCGCGCGCGGTATCCCGGCTACACGTCAACCGAGGTCGTCTCGGCCATCCTGGATAACGCCGTCGATCTGGGCACGGCGGGATGGGACCCCTACTACGGCTGCGGGCGCATCGATGCGGCGCGGACGCTCTCCATGGGGGCGCACAGTAGCGCGTTCCCCGTCTGCCTGCAGGGCGGGATCGGGCAGTGGGATGAGGGTAGGGTGGATGCGGGGGTTGCTGCATCCGACGCCGCCTTCGTCCCCGGCGAGGTCATCGTCGCCTTCCGGCCCGGCACGAGCGACCGGGCGGCGCAGGCCGTCCTGCGGCTCGGAATCAGCGCCGAGTACTTGCCGCGCCTCGACGTGTGGCGGCTGCGCGTGCCCGTAGGCCATGAGCGAGCCATCCTGGCCCAACTGCTGGCCGAGCCGGCGGTGGATTACGCTGAATTGAACTACGTGGTGTTTGTGCAGTGAGGTATCGAACCTACTTTGGCGGCACGAAGCGGGAGACGCCACCACTCCAGGTACTGATCCACACGGCGTCGTCGGGTGCTATGGTAATGGCATAGACTATGTTATCTGGCAGACCGTTTTCGACGGTGTAGCTGCTCCACTTTTCTCCATCGAAGCGAGAGGCGCCAAAGTTAGTACCAAACCAGAGCACACCGTCAGGAGCTATAGTGATCGACTTGACATAGTTGCTCACCAAGCCATCTGTGCTGGTGTAGGTTATCCATTCTTCTCCATCGAAGCGAGAGACACCGTATGAAGTGCCTACCCACACTGTTCCATCGGCAGCTATAGCGATGGCGTTCACCGAGTTACTCGCCAAGCCATCGTCAGTGGTGTAGGTACTCCATATCTCCCCATCGAAGCGCGAGACGCCGCCAGAGGTGTCGAACCACAGTGCACCATCGGGCGACACAGCGATGTTGCGGACGGGGTTAGCTGCCAAACCATCTTCTTTGGTGTAGCCAGTCCACGTTTCTCCGTCAAAGCGAGCAACGCCTCCTAGTGTGCCAAACCAGAGTGCGCCGTCGGTAGCCACGGCAATGGAGGTAACGTAATTGTACTCCCTGCAGTACTTTTCATCGGAGCAGGGAGCAGTCCATTCTACGCCTACGATACAGTGAGTGGCCCACGTCTTCCCGTCGAAGTGAGAAACGCCTAGGCAGGCATCTTCATCGTGAAAATCTCTTGACGCACTGGTGCCAAACCACATTGTGCCATCTGTCGCCGCCGTAATAGCGCTGACGTAGTTGTTTACTAGGCCGTCTTCTTCCGTATAGGTCACCCAAGTCTCCCCGTAGAAGCGAGAGACGCCGTGGTGAACTGAGGAGGTATATCGACCGCCCCAGGTGTGGACGCTGGCCCAGAGTGAACCATCGGGAGCCAGAGTGAGGTTTGCGACGGAGCGACCAGGCAGACCTTGGTCTTTAGGAGTTGTTCAAAAATAAGTTCGTATTTTGGTATAATACCCTCAAGATCAA
>CAZWPV010000127.1:0-7267 GCA_964635485.1 uncultured Anaerolineales bacterium | reverse complement strand
CGCTCTCGTCGGAATGGCCCCACAAATAGACAAAGTGAGGGGCCGCCTGCTCTCGAAAGTTTTCCTCGACGTGACGACGCAGCGCCTCCCCTTCCAATCCCATCTGGTGGCCCTCGAAACAATAGTAGCCCGCCATCTGGATAAAAAGAGGATGGCCGCCGGCAGCCTCGCTCACGCAGGCCCGCTCGGCATCGGAGAAGGTGACTCCCGTCTCAGCCAAAGCGCCGTCGACCAACGCCATCGTCTCCTCCCCGCTAAAGGGTCGCAGGACCACACTGGCAAAGATGTTGAAGAATGGGGAGCCTTTGATGGCGTCAGAGTGGCACAGGTCCACCAGTTCCTCGCGTGTGGCAGTGACCAGCGCCAGTGGACAATGGATCGCCAGCGCCCGCAGACCGGCAAAGAAATCCAGCCCAAAGTTAGCGTTTTGCGTCACGTATTCGAACTCGTCCATCAGCAAAACCAGCCGCAATCCACGCCCGTCGATCTCCATGAACAGATCCTCTAGATCGTACTGGTCGATCTCGGGCCGTTCCTTCATCTCCTCTGCCAGCGCTGCGAGCTCCTTGTCGGCGAGCTTGCGAGCCGCCGTGCCCAGGACGCGGCTCCAGAAGCGGATAGGCGTAATGTCGGTACACCCCTGAAAGTCCACGTAGACGGTAACATAACGCTCTGGGTCCAGGCCCAGGCTCGCGGCAACCTGGGGATTGGCAAGGTAGAGCAGAAGCGAGGTTTTGCCAATCCGCCGCTCGCCCACGACCGCCGTGCTCTCAAAAGCCGAAAGCAGCCGCCCAACGACTTGATGCACTTCCCGTTCCCGTCCATAGAAGCGCCCAGGGTCGTGGATTGGTTTGCCAAAAGTAAAGGGGTTTACTATCATATCGTCTTCACCTGAGAATCCCCCACCGCGCCGAATGCCGCGGGCTAGTCCTCAAACACTCGGAAGCTGTAGATCACGCGTTCAATGCTGCCCTTGTACTCAGCATACTGTACAGTCTCTGTAGTTATCATAATCATATAAACACCATCCTCGTGAGGGACAATGATTGTGATAAACCGGAGTTGAGCTTCCCGACCATACGTGTCGGCTACTGAGGCATCAACGACGAGGCGGGCAGCCTCCACCCCGTTGATCATGATGGTACCGCTTTCAACAACAGTGGCCCCCTCCATCGAACTGAACTGGAGTTTCATGCTTTCGAGATAGTATTGAGCGTCCTGGCCTTTCACCGCTGGGAATTTCACAATGTATGCAGCAATAGCCTCGCCCTCCGTGTAAAGGAGTGAATCTACCAGATCGCTCTCCAGCATGGATCTCGTCGTTGGATCCAAACCGGCCCTGTCCAGTACCCGCTGTTCCTCTCTCGCGTTGGTCATGTCGAAAACCATCCAGCTCTCAGGCAGTTCGATACTGTACCCCGCAACAGGATGGGTGTACCGCGCCCAGCCATCGCCCAGGCTGTCCACGTCAAAACCGGCCTCAACAGGCGTCTCCGTCGGTGTCGGGTTCGGTGTCGTAGTCAGAGTCGGCACAGGCGTACCGGTGGGCGTCGGCGTATCCGTTGGCGTGGCGGTTGGCGCGGGGGTTTCCGTCGGCGTGGACGTTGGTGTGGATGTGGGCGTAGGCGTGATCGTCGGGGTCGGAGTCGGCGTCTGTATGAGTGGCGCCCAGCCGTTGAGGAGCCCCCAGCCGGCGATCACGGCCAGGCAAGCGATGACTATCAGACCAATGACCGCACCCGTCACTCCCACACCCGCGATGAGTTGCCGCAATCCGCGACGCTGCTTCCGCTTCCCCATCGCTGCCTCGGCCCTGGCCAGCAACCGCTTGGCGTCACGATACTCAGGCTCCCGGTCGACGACCCTCTGCAAGAACCCGGCGGCCTTGCCATAGTCCCCCTCGCTCAGGGCGCGGCGGGCATCGGCATACCAATCGTCCAACTCCTGCCGCTCCCGCGAACGGGCGAGTTGCCTCTGCACCGTCGCCACCCGGTCGAGATCGGCCAGCCGCTCCTGCGCCTCGGTGTGCTCCGCGTAGATATCCAGCACCTGCCGATAGCAAACCATCGCCTCGGCAATATCACCCGCCTCCTGCAACGTATCGCCGAGGGTGATGTAGGCGTCGCACAATCCCGTCTGCGCTTGGATGTTTTCCTCATCCAGCTTCAGCACAGCCCGATAGGCCGCGGCCGCTTCCTCCCAGCGCTCGGCTTCACGATGGATCTCGGCAATGCCCAAGTGGACAGGAATGTAATCTGGGGCAGCGCTCAGCGCGCGCTGGTAGCTCTCCAGCGCCTCGTCCAGCTCTCCCTGTTCACGATACTCCTCGGCGATCTGGCTATAGCGCACCGCGATGGGATGCTTCTCGCCCAACTCCTCCACCACCCGCTCCATCGGCCTGTTCCGCAACAGCCACAGTCGCAGCAGGTCCACAGTGAAGGTGTTTCTGTCGGTCAGCACGTCCTTGCTGCTCAGGTTCAACAGCGCGGCTCCTACCTCTTCGTCGCTGATGCGCACCTTGTACTTGCGCAGTGTAGCCAGCACCTCGGTTTTCCTGACCGGGCCATCCAGCAACGCCAGAGCGGCGAGCGTGTAGCGCTCCGGATCGGTGGCATCGTCCCACACGAACTTGAGATTGACCGTGCCTCGCTCAATCACTTCTGGAAGCACCGTCTCTACGTCGTCTACGCCGACGTTCCAGTCGTCGGTTCTTTCGCATTGGGCGAACAACTCGTGGCAGGTCAGTTGCGTGAAGTAGGGATGGCCGGAGGTGACAGCCAAGTCGCGAGCCACAGCGGGCGGCTCGTACCTCATCGCCCCCTGCACCGGCTCCACGATCAGCCGACGGGCCTCTGCAGGCTCAAGAAAACTGATCTTCTTGTACAGCGCCGAGCGAAAGAACTCGGTATAATCAGCCTGCATATGCTCCAGTTTATGACCGCTGGAACCAATGGAGAAGATAAAGTTCAGATGCTCGGCGCCGTGCAGCATGCGGCTGAAATAGGGGATCAAATCGCCGGCTAGCATCTCCTTGGCCGTAGCCTCCTCCAGGGAGTCGAATTCGTCAAAGACGAGAAGCAGATTGCGCCCGCCCAGAGTCCCCCGCACCTCGGCCAGGAACACCCCGGCAAAGTACTCCAGATCCTGGCTGAAAGGCTCGCGTTCCGGCTTGGGCAGCATGACACCGTAGCGAGTGCGCAACGTGCGAGCGATCTCGCGGGCCAGACGCCAGAGGAAGCGATCGAGCGTGGTGTGGGTGTGGCCCTGAAGGTCGAAAAAAACCGGGCCATACCGGTCAGACAAACGATGGTCCAGTTGCTTGAGAACCGAGGTCTTGCCCACGCGCCTCTGGCCGTGGATGACGAGGGTATTGTCCGCGTAGCGACCGATGATGTTCCGCTCGATCCAGGCAAAGACGTCCTCGCGCCCAAAGAACATCGCCGGATCGGTCACCGGCGCGCCAGCGATATAAGGATTAATCCGCTCGACCATATCGCCTCCTCATCGCAGGGGACAGGTATTCTTTTGCAGGCCCTTAATCTTCAAGTTTTTCGACAAAGCTTTCCAGCGTGTCGCTTCCACGGATACGCACGCGCTTCATCTCGAACATGGCTTCCAACGTGTGCTCCTTGCCCCAATCCGTCGTCACCGCACCCCAGTAACCGGCGGACTTTAGGACGGCGATGACGTTGGCGTCGTACTGGCCCGAGGGGTAAGCGAAGAAACGCGGCAGCCGCCCCGTGTGATAAACTATCGCCTCCTGAATACCCAGGATTTGATAGACCAGGAAATCGTTAGAGCGTCCGCGCAAGTCCATGTGATCCCGTCCGTGGCCCTCGATCGCCATCCCCGCGTCCGACATTTCCTTGGCCTGCGCCCACGTTATATAGTCTATTGACTCCTGATGCATCGGCGTCGAGAGCACAAAAAAGGTGCCCGGGAAGCCATACTCTAGAAGCAGGGGAAACACGACCTCGTAAGCATCCCGGTAGCCGTCATCGAAGGTGAGCACCACGGGCCTGTCCGGCAGTGGATAGCCCTGCGTCAGGTAGAGATACAGATCGGTCAGCGTGATGGGATGGTAACCCGCGTCGGCCAAATACTGGAGCTGCGCCCGAAAATTTTCCGGCGAGACCGTCAGATCGCGGCGGAGGCGACCCTCGCCAGGCGGGACATCGGAGACGTAGTGGTACATCAGAATAGGCACTCGCGCCCGCTCGGGTATGATGGGCGTGGGGGTGGGATCGAGGGCGGTGGCCCCGCCGGGTAGCGAGTGGGCCATCTCGGCCGGCTCGACGGTCTGGAGAATCTCCCAGCGACCGCTCACCGGCTTGGCAAATGCCAGGACAAGCGCAAAGGCCAAGGAAAGCGCCCAAGGCGTCAGGCGCGCCAGCCCTAGCTGCCGGATGGAGACGTGACGTTTGTTAGGGAGAAGCCTTTTCGTCATTCAGGGCATCCACAATGAGGCATGGTTATTACTCCGAAGATGAAGGATACCCCAGGCTGTACAATCTGTCAAGAAGCCCTATCGCTTGATAGGGCATGCAGAAACTGCCGCTTAGTGTATACTAGGGTGGGATTTAGACGCCATGCCATCAGCAGCCGACCTAAGAACCGTGCCATCGCAGCAGGTGCTCGAACGCCTGAGCATGGGGGAGCGCATCGAGAACCTGCGGATCATCGGCCTGCTCGACCTCGACCCACTGGTGATTAGCCGCTGGCTGTGTGGCGAGGACATGCGCGGCATTTACCAGCCCGTCGTCCTGCACGGCTGCATCATCGACGGGGTTGACCTGGAGGGCCGCACGTTCTACGAGATGGTCGAGTTCGTAAGCTGTCGCATCTCAGCGGCCCACTTCGCGCAGGCCTACTTTTACTCCATGCTGATGATCGAGGATTGCATCTTTGAAGGAGACTTTCATGGCCAGAACATCCAGAACGACGGGCGCGTCGTCATTCACAACACTGTCTTTACCGGCTGGGCGGAGTTTGAAGGCATCAGCCTGCGCAGCAGGGCGGATCTGATGGGCATCTCCTTTCTCGGCGGCACCAACCTGTTGCACGCGTTGGATAGCAGTGCCCACGAGCGGCTGGGGCACGAGATACTGTTCACCAGTTGCGGATTCCACGCCTCTGACTTGCCCGCCGGGCTGGATGTGGCCAAGCTGGGCATCGTCCCCCTCGTCGAAAGCACTCCGCGCGGCGCAGAGGGTTGACCACTCCAGACCGGACACAGGGTCAGGCTCAACGGCTGCCAGTGCCGCGCTGCGGATATTCCCCCGGAGCCAGCGAACCGACTAGGCATCGCGCCATTTGGCGAGGGCGATGCGTGTGGCGCGGAAAGCCAGCGGGGGTAGCTCGTCCAGATCGAAGAAGCCGACCCTGTCCACGTCGTCGCCGGGCTCGAGTTCCCCCCCCACGATTCGGGCGCGGTACACGATGACGATGCTGGCCGCTCCGGCAGGCTCCGGGCCGATGACGGCGTGCAAGCCAGTGATCTCGACCTCCAGCCCGGTCTCCTCGTAGCACTCGCGCGCCGCGGCGTAGGCCGGCTCTTCGTCGAACTCGACAAAGCCAGCCGGAAGGCTCCACGCGCCCTGGCGCAGCCCCCTACACCGGCGCACGAGGAGCACCTTGTCGCTCTGCTCGACGAGCACGCCCGCGGCGACCTTGGGGTCGCGGAAGACGATGCGCTCGCAGGCCGGGCAATATCGCCGCGCCCGTCCGAAGGCCTCTTTATCCTCCAGGGGGTGACCACATTGAGGGCAATAGTTCAGTTCGAGGTGGTGTGACAAGGCGTGATCTCCCTAACGACGGCGGGCACGCCAGGCCCACACTGCGACCAGCGCCAGCAACAGGGCAGTCGCACCCAGCGCAATCTCGACTATCCGCCACGGTGTGATCAAAACAGGGCTACCCGGTCCACGCCAATCCTCATCTCTGCTTTCCGTCGGCAACGGCGGCTCAGTCTCGACCACATTGTCCAGGGCAGACTCTGTCTCACGCAAAGCCCGTTCTGTAGGCTCGACGGTCGTCGTGGGAACAGGCGCAGTTTCCCCCGCCTCGAGCGTGCCTGTCGAGGGTGCCACGTCCGCCACCCCACCCGTAGCGGGAGTCGGCGTCGGAACGGGAGCACCTTCGGCTTCCGGCGTCAGCTCGGAGTAGCGCTCCTCATCATCGCCCCCTTCCTTGCCCCCACCAGGCGTTTCGGGCGGAACCACTGGCGCCGGAATCGGGGTGGCATGGGCCTCTGCATCGGGAGCCGGCGTTCCCTCCGCTTCAGCCCCGACCGGGGCCTCGGCCGGGGGCTCGGTGACGGAGAGCGCCTTCTCGGCCTCCCCATCCGCCACGATAGTCCCTCCAACCGGCGAAGGCGCCATCGCCGCGCGGTCCTCCTCCGGCGCCGGCGCCGCGAGCTGCGCCATTCCACCCACACCGGAGAAGAGCAGGTCGCCGGCCAGCACGGCGACGAAGAGCAGGCTGACGGCCGCGGTCGCCGCCGTCAGGAACGGGGCCAGCCACCTAGGGCGACGTGTCACCGGCGCAGGGCGGGCCTTGGGCACGGTCGCACGTGGCAGAATAAAGTTGCGCGGGATGGGCTGTAGGGGTAGATCGCGCACCAGCGCCACGGTGCGGCGCAGTGCTTCCAACTCGGCTCGCAGCGCCGGGTCGGCCGCCAGTTGCGCCTCCAGGCGCGCGCGATCCTTGGCGTCCAGCTCACCATCCAAGTACGCCGAGAGTAGCTCATCGCGCCGTTCTTTGGTCATTCCATCAAACCTTCGTCCCATCGCCAAATCCCCTAGCCCAGACCTTCACTCTCAAGACGATACCGTGGGGGTAAAAGTTCCCCACTGTCACGCAGATAATCGCGCAGCTTGGACCGCGCCCGCGCCAGGCGCGATTTCACCGTGCCCAACGCGACCTCCGTCACCTCGGCGATCTCTTGGTAGCTCATCCCCTGCACGTCGGAGAGCACCAGCGCGACACGCTGATCGGGCGGCAGCGTCTCGATGCCGGCCTGGATCACGTCAGCCATCTCCTGCCGCTCGGCGTACTCCTCCGGATTCTCGCCACCGTTGACCAACATCGGGTTGGCGTCCTCGTCTATCTCGACGTCCTCAAACGACGTGACCGGACGGCGCTTGCGGCGGCGCAGCTCATCGTAGCAGCGGTTGGTGACGATGCGCAGCAGGTAGGATTTGAAGGAGCCGCCCCGGAAGCGCGACAGGCTTTGGTATGCAGAGATGAAGGCATCCTGCGTGGCGTC
>CAZWPV010000126.1:0-7414 GCA_964635485.1 uncultured Anaerolineales bacterium | reverse complement strand
GGCGCTTGCTCAGGGCCATCATGATTTATCCGCATTGTTAAGGTACACTACCGACTCCCAGTGTCAATAGCACTCAGATCAAGCGGCCTATAAACAGTAGTTATGTCTTGGTTGAACACAGTCAATTCTGCAAATTGCATAATGCCTCCAAAGAAACTCAACCATAGTATAGCGTGATTTTGATGGTTATGCAAATCACACAAAACAACGTCCAGTTATAGCCCTAAACCACCCCATTCCGCCATACCGGAAAGAAAAAGCCCTGGCAAGCGCCAGGGCCTCTGTGTCTACAGTAGCCTAATCATCCAGTGGGCAATCAAAGCCGCACACTCGTTGAACTCGTTCAAGCTCCGCTTTTCGATCAGCCCTTCGGCCTTCAGGCCCACGCCCTCCTCGCAGAATCCCGCCCTTAAGGGCCTGTAAAAGAATGACTTCCCACAGCGGCGCGACGAAAAGCGCCTCGAACCTATCAGACGGTGATTCGGGCAAGCTTTTACAGGCCTGAAACAGCAAGGGCCGTGGCGTGGTTATACGATCTGGATCGAGGTGCAGGAAGTTATTTCTTAACGAACCCTAACACGATCTTAACCCAACGTTAAAGTCCCCTGAAAAGTGATGGGGTATCATAGCGCCAGCCTATCGGGAGGAATGAGACGGGTGGATGTTTGCTGCCCCACAAAACCCAAACCGCTGCGCAAGTTCGTCGACCGGAGCGCCAGGACGCTGCTGCTGGGCAGCGCCTTGCTCTCGACCGTCGTCGTCTTTCTCATCTTCTACTTTACCTTCCAGGAAGCCCTGCCGGCCTTTCGGGATATTGGATGGGTCGAGCTGCTGACCGGCGCCGTCTGGCGGCCGGGGCAGGAGCAGTACGGCATCCTGGCCATGATCGCCGGTTCGGTGCTGGTCACGCTGATGGCCATCGGCCTGGGCGTGCCGCTGGCGCTGGGGGGCGCGATCTTTTTGGCCGAGGTAGCGCCGGATTGGATGCGCGCCATCGTCCGGCCCGCCGTGGAGCTCCTGGCCGGGATCCCCTCGGTGGTCTATGGCCTGTTTGGCATGGTGGTGCTCGTGCCGCTGATCGGCAAGATCCCCGTCGCCGATGCCAACCCGACCAACACCGGCTACGGGCTGCTCTCGGCGGCCATCGTCCTGGCCGTGATGATCCTGCCGACCATCACCAACATCGCCGAGGACGCCATCCGCGCCGTGCCCCGGCAGTACAAGGAGGGATCGCTGGCCCTCGGCGCTACCCACTGGCAGACTATCATAAACGTCATGCTGCCAGCCGCCCGCTCCGGCATCATCGCCGCCGTCATCCTGGGCGTAGGTCGGGCGCTGGGCGAGACGATGGCCATGATCATGGTCATCGGCAACTCGGTCAGGATTGCGCAGCCTCTGAACGGTAATCCATTGACCATCTTTCTGAGCCGGACGCGCACGCTGACGGGCAACATCGCCGTGGAGATCGCCTACGCCACCGGCCTGCAGGAGGATGCTATCTTTGCCACGGGCGTGGTGCTTTTTGTCCTGATCATGGCCGTCAACAGCATGGCGCGTCTGGTGATGCGGGAAAGGAAGCCGAAATGAGCGAGGGGACCGCTACAGTCTCCAAGAGTGTGTTAGAAGCAGGAGAGGGCGCGCCGGATCGATGCACGATCGATTTTCAGGATCAGGCGAACGTCGCCCGCCGTCGCGCCGTCCAAGGGATAGCCTTTGGGCTTCTGTGGCTGGCGGGGATCGCGGCTGTGCTCGTGCTCCTGTTCGTGGCCGGCTACGTGATCGCGCGCGGGGCCGGGACGGTCGCCGCCGACTTTCCGGGTTTCTTGCTCGACCCGCCCCTGGGCGGCCTCTCGGCCGAAGGGGGCATCTCGACCACCATCGTCACCACGTTTTACGTGGTGTTCTTGACGATTGGGATCGCTGCGCCCCTGGGGATATTTGCAGCCATCTACTTGGTAGAGTATGCCGAGGGGGTGGAGAACAGCGAAAACAAGTGGGTCTCGCGCCTGGTAGGGGTGGTGCGCTTCGGCGTAGAAACCCTCGCGGGGGTGCCGTCCATCATCTTTGGGCTCTTCGGCTATGCCCTCTTTGTCACGACGCTAAACGAGCATACCGGTGGATTCTCCCTCATCTCGGGCTCGCTGGCCTGCGCCTGCTTGCTCCTGCCCGTCATTATCCGCGCCAGCGAGGAGGCGCTGAAGGCCGTGCCGCGTTCCTATCGGGAGGGCAGCCTGGCTCTGGGCGCTACACAGTGGCAGACGGTGCGGCAGGTCGTCCTGCCGGCGGCCCTGCCGGGGATCATCACCGGCATCGTCCTCAGCGTGGGCCGCGTGGTGAGCGAGACGGCGGTGTTCTACGTCACGCTGGGCGGGACGCACAACCTGCCCACGTCGCTGCGCCAGGGCGGGCGGACGATGGCCATGCACCTGTACACAGTGGCCACAGAGACCACGGCCTACGAAAAGGCGATGGCCACAGGCGCGGTTCTGATCGTGACCATCGTGCTGATTAACTTGATCATTAACCTGATCTCGCGCCGCTTGACGGCGGGGCTGAAAGGGAGATAATTATGGAAGACGTCAACCACACCAAGCTGGAAACGCGCGGCTACGACATGTTCTACGGGGACTTTCAGGCGCTGCGCGAGGTCCATATCAAGATACCAGCCAACCAGATCACGGCCATCATCGGCCCTTCTGGATGTGGCAAGAGCACCTTTTTGCGCACCTTTACCCGCATGAACGACCTGATCTCGGACGTGCGCGTCGCGGGCGAGGTGATCCTGGATGGGTGCAGCATCTTTGAGATGGACCCGGTGGAGTTGAGGCGGCACGTGGGGATGGTGTTCCAGAGGCCGAACCCCTTTCCCAAGTCGATCTTTGATAACGTGGCCTACGGCCCGCGCGCCAACGGGCTGCGCGACAGGGCGCAGTTGGGCGACATCGTGAAGCGCAGTCTGCGCGACGCGGTGCTGTGGGATGAGGTCAAGGACGATCTGGGCAGATCCGGCCTGGCGCTTTCCGGCGGGCAGCAGCAGCGGCTGTGCATCGCCCGCGCGCTGGCGGTGGAGCCACAGGTCATCCTGATGGACGAGCCGGCTTCGGCGCTCGACCCCATCGCCACGCTGCGCATCGAGGAACTGATCCAGACGCTGAAGGAAAAGTACACCATCGTCATCGTCACGCACAACATGCAGCAGGCGGCACGCGCCTCCGATTACACGGCCTTCTTCATGATGGCTGAGGATCGCGCAGGGTGCCTGGTCGAGTTTGGGCCGACACAGCAGATATTTACCAGGCCGCAGAACAAGCAGACCGAGGATTACATCACCGGGAGGTTCGGATGAGCAGGTGGCTGCGGGATGGTCTCGAGCGGAAAGTGTTTGCGTATCTGGAGCGGCTCGAAAACTAGAACCCGAGGAGATAAGTTCTATGCCCCGTGAAAGTTTTGACAAGGATTTGCAACACCTGGAGGATGACATTCTGACTTTGGGCAGCATGGTGGAGACATCCATCATGGAGGCGGTGGATGCCCTCAAGCGGCGCGATTTGGAGAGGTCCCGCGAGTTGATCGCGTTCGACCGCAAGATCAACGAGAAGCGTTTCGCCATCGAGGCCGAGGCGCTGGCCGTCATCGCCCTGCAGCAGCCGGTAGCCATCGACCTGCGCATGCTGGCTGCCGTGCTCGACATCGCGGACGAGTTGGAGCGCATCGGTGATTACGCCAAGGGCATTGCCAAGATCAACCTGCGCATCGGAGAGGGGCCGCTGCTCAAGCCGCTCGTCGATATTCCTGCCATGGCGCGGAAGGCGTGCAGTATGCTCCACCGGGCGCTGGAGGCGTTCATCGACCGGGACGTCGACCGAGCTCGCGCTTTGCCGAGGGAGGATGACGAGGTGGATAACCTGTACAACCAGGTCTATCGCGAGCTGATGACCTACGTCATCGCCGATCCAAGGACGATAGAGCAGGCCAACTTTCTCCTGTGGGCGGCCCATAACCTTGAGCGCGCCGCCGACCGGGTGACCAATATCTGCGAGCGCGTGCTCTTTACCGCCACCGGGGAGTTGATAGAGATGGATGTGGAAGACATGGACATCGAGGGGATGCCAGGGTAGCATTCCTTTTCTGGTACAGTAGTCGGCGCCATCTGTTGACACGCAGGTGGCGCTTTTGCGTGAGACTTTGTAGAGGCCTGTACGTAGTAAAAGAGAAACCGGGTTTTTTGAGAAAACCCGGTTTCTGGCTGGCGCAAAACGGAACCGTTCGGTACAATATGGTCGTGACAGGTAAGAGGTTATCCTCCTGGTTGGCGCTCTCTCGCCCGCCGTTCCATTCAGTAGGCGTGCTGCCGTTCGTGCTCGGCGGGGTGCTGGCCTGGCGAGAGGCAGGCGTGTTTCGCTGGGATATCCTCGGTTGGGGCGCGCTGGGCGTGGTGCTCGTCATGCTGGCCACTTACTACGCTGGCGAATACTGGGATTACAAGGAGGATACCATCTCCTCCCGGCAGCCCAGCCGCTTTGCTGGCGGCTCGCGCGTGATCCAGCGCGGTCTCTTGCCGCGCCGCGCCGCGCTGTGGGCTTCGCTGGTTTGTGTGGCGCTCGCGCTCGGCGTGGGGTTCGTCCTGTGGATCGGCTGCGGTACGGGGCCATGGACACTGCCCCTTGGCATCGTCGGCCTCCTGGGCGGGTTTTTCTACTCCACCCGCCCGGTGCGCTGGGTGAGCACTGGCGTGGGCGAGCTGTGGATCGCCTTCTGCTACGGCTGGCTGCCGGTGGCGGTGGGCTACTACCTGCAGGTCGGTGGGGTCGCGCCGCTCGTCCACTGGCTGGCGGTGCCCGTTGGTCTGACCATCTTTAACGTGATCCTGCTCAACGAGTTCCCCGACTATGCCGCCGACGTGGCGGCGGGAAAAAAGAACCTCGTCGCACGGATGGGGCGGGAGCGCGGTGCCTGGCTCTATGGCGTCGCCAGCTTGGGCAGTTGGATCGGGATGGGCCTCTCCTTGGTGAACGGCGTGCCCGTGCGGGCGCTGTGGGTCTATGTGCCCGTGCTGGCCTTGTCGTTGGTCTTGACGGCGTTGGTCCTGCGCGGCAGTTGGCGCGACCGCGCGAGGCTGGAGATGCTGTGCGGCCTCACCATCGCCGTCAATCTGGGAACTACGTTGGCTTATATCTTTGCTTTCTTCAAACCGTAACCGTTCTTTTTGGAAAGGGTGAGAGATGCAGTTCGAGTTCGAGCCGATGAACGAGATCTATGCTCAAGCAATTGCCGGCTGGCGCTATGAGGGCGTATACGCCTTCTATGACCTGGATCAGGATGTGGAGGATTTGGAAGAGTTGTTGGATCCTCACAACTGGATGGACAAATATTGGGCAGTGATTGATGAGGGTGGAGAGTTGGTAGGGTTCTTCTGCCTCGAAAAAGAGGACAGGGTGGTAATCGTTGGTTTAGGATTGAGACCTGATTGCACAGGCAAAGGGTTAGGTCAGGCATTTGTCGAGGCCGGGCTTGAATTCGCGCGATGCAAGTTCAACCCCGGAAAATTCTGTCTGGACGTGGTCACGTTCAACCAGAGAGCGATCAAGGTTTACGAGAGGGCAGGATTCAAGCTCGGCGAGGTCTTTATGCGGGAGACAAACGGCGGTCGGTACGAGTTTGTGCGCATGGTCAGGGAAGTATGAGAGCCAAACCAGGAAGACTCCTCTTGCCTGCGGCAAGTCGCTCCGCGATAGAGTGGGCGACCGAGTGGGGAGAGCGACCGTCGCGGAAGGTGATACCGTTTTGGTGGCCGCCCTCTTTGATTCTGCGCCAGGCAGCCAGCGCGCTGACCGTGGGGGCGCTGGCCCGCTGGAAGCGCTTACCGAGCTGGTTCCTCAATTACGGCTTCAAGTGCCTGCCCGGCGCTGCCGGCTCGTGGGGGCAGGGCTGCATCGGCTTCCCGGCCCACCCGGTGTTAGAGATCACGGCGGCCTGCAACCTGCGCTGCATCCACTGCCACACCTCCGGCGGCGGCCGCGCCGACGACGAGCTGACCACCGAGGAGGTCAAGCGCCTGCTCGACCAACTTGCCGAGGTGCGCGAGTTCCGCATGGTGGCCTTCACCGGCGGCGAGCCGCTGGTGCGCGACGATCTGTTCGAGTTGCTGGCCTATTCCAAGGTACTGGGCTTTTCCAACACCCTGGCCACCAACGGCATGCTCATCGACGACGACGCGGCCCGCCGGCTGCGCGACTGCGGCGTGGTGATCGGCGCGGTGAGTCTGGATGGGGTCGACGCCGAGACCCACGACTATGTGCGCGATCATCCCGGCGCGTTCGAGGCGGCCCTGCGCGGGATACGCGCCCTGCAGCGGGCCAGCATCCCGCTGCACATCAACGTCACGGTGATGGAATACAACGTGGAGCAGTTGGAGCCGTTGATGTCCCTGGTGGACGAGTTAAGCGCGGCGATCCTCATCATGTACCAACTCGTGCCGGTGGGGCGCGGGCGCGGCATCGAGGCCGCCGCCCTCGATTTGGGGGCCAACGAGCGGCTGATTCGCTTCATGGTGCGGGCGCAGCGCGGGACGCGCGCCATCATGGAGCCGGTGGCCGGGCCGCAGTATTGGTCGTTTTTGTTGCACCGGAATGGGATCGAGGGCGGGCCGCTCCTGCGACTGGCGGAGCAGGTATTTCACGGTTGTTCCGCCGGGCGCGGATTCGTCTATATCAAGCCCAACGGTGAGGTGTGGCCGTGCCCCTTCGTCGAGGTGAGCTGCGGCAACGTGCGCGAAGCGCCCTTCTCGACCATCTGGGCCGAGTCGCCTGTCCTTGCCGACCTGCGGGCGCGGGAGGAGCGGCTGCAAGGCCAGTGCGGCGAGTGCGAGTACCGGCGCTTGTGCGGCGGCTGCCGCGGGCGCGCCTGGGCGACGACGGGCGACTATTTGGCGGAGGACCCCTCCTGCTTCATCCACCCGCCCGGCGGGAACGGAGCCGGACGATGCGCGTGATTCCCCTGCTGGAACCCATCCGCCCGGATTTGGAGCAGGTGATGCGCCTGCTGCACGAGACGCTGGCGCAGATCGGGGAGCCGTTGGGATCAGAGCTGTGCGCGTCGATCGGGGGCGGCAAGTGCATCCGGCCTGCGTTGGTGATCCTCGTCGGCAGGCTCTTTTCCGCCGAGGCCGCGCCGTTTCACAAGCTGGCGGCGGCGGTGGAGGTGCTGCACACCGCCACACTGATCCACGACGACCTGGTCGATGGCGCTGCGCTGCGCCGGGGCCGCGAGACGCTTCACACGTCCTGGTCGGCCGGCGTGACCGTGCTGGTCGGTGATGCCCTGTTGGCGCAGACCGCGGCGCTGGTGGCGGAGCTCGGGCGTCCGCGCATCCTGGCTGTGTTCGCCGACGCGCTGCGCGCCATGTCTGCCGGGG
>CAZWPV010000125.1:0-7421 GCA_964635485.1 uncultured Anaerolineales bacterium | reverse complement strand
ACGTGAACGTCGTCCTTTTCCCTAGCTCGCTCTCTACCTCGATCTGCCTGCTCTGTAGCTCGATCAGGTTCTTGGCGATGCACAGCTTCAACCCTGTCCCCTGTTTTTCCATCACGGCGGGGTTATTGGAGCGAAAGAACTTGGTGAACAGGCGCGCCTGATCCTTGGGGGAGATGCCAACGCCGGTATCCGATACGGCGCAGCGCACGTATCCCCCCTGACGCCTGGCCTGCACGCAAATGTGCCCGCCATCGGGTGTGTACTTGCAGGCATTGCCGATCAGATTGATCAGGATCTGCGTCAGGCGCGCAGGATCGGCACCGACCCTCGGCAAATCCTCCGGCAGGTCCAGGGTCAACACCTGCGACCGGGCCCCGATCTGACCGCGGGTGGCCTCCAGAGCGCCCTGCAGCGCAGCGGCCAAGCGGGTGGGTTCGATGTTCAAACTGAGGTGCCCGGCCTCGATGCGGGAGATATCCTGCAAGTCGGAGAGCAGAACCTGCATGCGTCCGACGTTGTTGCGAATGACACGGACGTATCGCTCCTGTTTCTCGGATAGCGGTTCGGAATTCTCCTGCATCAGCACGTCGGCATAACACAGGATAGAGGTCAGCGGCGTTCCCATTTCGTGGGCGACGAGGGAGACAAACTCCGACTTGGCCCGGTCGGCCTGGCGCACCTCCTCGTAGAGGCGTGCGTTCTCGATGGCGATGGCGGCGTAATCGGCCAGGGCCGTCAGCAACTGCTTGTCGTGGCTGCCAAAGGAACGCGCGGTTACAGGGTTGCCAAGGCCGATCGCGCCCACGATCTTGTCCCCCACCTGCAGTGGTGCGCTGAGCATCTCGCCGCTGGCGGTGGCATCCCCTGTGCGGATCGCATCGGCCGCCAGTTCCTCGGGGCCACGTTGGGCGACGTGGCGATGCTCGCCGTCCACCCGCCGGCGATGAAGCGCCGGGCGCAACTTGTCGGTCTCTTCGTCCACCAGCATCAGCGACGCCTCCTCGGCGCCGATGACGTAAAAAGCCGCGTCCAAAATCCGCTCCAGCAACTGATCCCTGTCGAGCAGAGAGGTGACCGATTTTCCTATGCCGTACAGGGTGTCCAGCTCGCGCACCCGGCGGCGTAATTCTCGATTGGCCGCCGTCAGGTTCTGGGTGAGGAGCTCCTTCTCCCGTCGCAGGCGGACATCGGTGAGCGCGCGATCCATAGCGGCAAACATCTCCTCGGCGCTGAAGGGCTTGCTCAGGTAATCCTTGACACCCTTGCGGAAGAATTCGACGGCGATGGCTTCGGAGCCGTGGGAGGTTATCAGGATAACGGGGACGTCGACTTGATGCTCGTTGAGGGCGTCCACGACCTGGAAGCCGTCCATCTGGGGCATCTCCAGATCGAGCAGGATCAGATCGGGGGGACCATCCAGGGCCATCCGCAGCCCGTCGGCGCCGTTGGATGCCTCCGCCACGGCGTAGCCCCCTCGATCGGCAAGGGCCTGGATGACAAAGTCCCGTATGGCCCTGCTGTCGTCCACGATCAGGATGCGTACGTCTGATTCCATTCCACCCTCCACAAGGCACGAACGTGCCTGGCCTACATTATACCCTTACTGGCCATATCTGTCGATTAAGGGGAAGTTACGATTGGGTGACAACCGCACAGCTCTGCCCCTACCTAGTCCGCCCCTGGCAAGGGGGGGAGAACGGTTTACGTTTTGGAAGTCTCGAAGGAGGCCGCCCCGACTTCCGGCCGGGGCAGTTTACTAGCGGCTGCACAGCGTTTGCCTCGTTTGAACGAAACTCAGAGATGTGTTAGAATAGGGTGATCTTTTCCGGGAGCGAACACAATGTCAGACAAGGGAAAGAAGCAAAGCCTCGAAGAATGGATGGCCGAGGAGCGGGCGCGGCTGGAGAAGGGGTTTGAACACACCCCCAAGCCTACCACCGGCGGCGGCCCCAGCACCGGTGACGACGTGCTGGCCGGGCTGGGGCTCGGCGCGGCGGTGGTCGGCGGGGCGGTAGCGCCCCATCCCAACCCGGTGACCTTCGAAGGCGTCAAGGTATCCGTCATCGCCGGCGCCCTGCAGTCAGAGGTCGCGGACGACGACACGCAGGTGCAGGTCAACCGCACCGGCGATTCAACAGACGTCACCATCCTGCTGCACCAGGCGAACAGCTACCGGTTCCTCCCCGCGTTGGCGGTGACGCTGCTCGAAGCGGCAGATAAACTGACCGTCACCATGGGCGATCTGGACAAGGACGCGGTGCGCGGGGCGTGGGCATCCATCGGCGGGACGGTCGTGGAGCAGGGGAAGGACTTGCTCCTCAGGCGGCGCGGTCCCGCCGGATTGCTCGACGCGGCGGGCGAGTTGATTGAGGGCATCAGTGAGGTGGCCGATAAGGTGGACGATCTCTCGCTGCCCAAGCAGGTGTGGGCGGTGATCGACCGTGTGGGCAAGGCGGCGGAGGAAGGCTACCTGGAGGAGAAGCGACTGAAGGAGGAAACGTTGCGGCGGCGGGAGGAGGCCGAGCGAGCTTGGACACACTGCCCATCCTGCGGGCGGGCGTTCAGGCCAGAAGAGGCCCAACGCGCGGACTGCCCGTCCTGCGGTGGGGTACGCGGCTCCAAGCCGGATTGGCTCTAGCACCGATCGCAGGCGGCGATCCCTTCCAATACATCCAGTGTAAAGACCAGCCCGCCAGAACAAAAGCGAACGCACGGCAAAAGTTCAACGAAAAGAGGGAACACGAACTCGGAGATAAAGCAGATGGATTGGCAATACACACCTTACGTGTTCCCTTTGCTCATGACAACAGCCATCGCAGCGACGCTCGCCCTGTTTGCCTGGCGACACCGCTCTGCTCCTGGCGCGACGCCGTTAGCCGCACTCATGCTCGCCGTAGCCGTATGGTCGGCAGCGTACGCACTGGAACTGAGCAGCCCGGATCTGCGGACCAAGATCCTCTGGTCCAACGTCACCTACCTGGGTGTCGTGACGGCACCTTTGGCCTGGCTGGCCCTCGCACTGCAGCACACCGGCAACGGAAAGTGGCTGACACGCCACAGGCTGATCCTACTGGCGATCATCCCCCTACTCACAACAGCGATGGTCTGGACCAACGACCTGCACCACCTGCTCCACATCTCCATCAAACTGGACACCAGTGGCCCCTACCCAATGCTAGACGTGACTCACAACATGGCATTCTGGGCACACACTACGTACTGCTATCTGCTTTTGCTGATCGGCACAGGACTGCTCATCCTGATGTTCATCCGTTCTCCTCATTTGTACCAAAGTCAAGCGGCAGCCATGTTGATCGGTGCACTGTCGCCCTGGATAGCCAATGCCATATTCATCTTTGGATGGAGCCCGTTCGGCGAGTTGGACCTGACGCCCTTCGCCCTCACCCTGACCGGTCTGGCGATGGGCTGGGGGCTTTTTCGGTTCCGATTACTGGACACCGTGCCGGTGGCACGCGACACCATCATCGAGAGTATGAGCGACGGCGTGATCGTCCTGGATCCGCAGAACCGGATCGTGGATCTCAACCCGGTGGCAGAGGGTATCCTGGGCTGCTTGGCCTCGCAGGCGGTCGGCCAATCGGCCAAAAAGGTTCTCTCCCGCTGGCCAGACCTGGTCGAGCGCTACCGCAGTGTGGCAGAGACCCACGCCGAGATTGTCGTGGGAGAGGGTGTGGTGCGGCGGTACTTTGACTTCCGAGTCTCGCCCCTGCGCGACTGGCACAGGCACCTCGTCGGCCGCCTGATCGTGCTGCGCGACGTCACCAGGCGCAAGGAGATGGAAGAGGAACTACAGCGGGCCAAGGAGGCAGCCGAGGCAGCCAACCGGGCCAAGGATGAGTTCATCGACATCGTCACCCACGAACTGCGCAGCCCGTTGAGTTCTGTCTTGGGCAGCGTCGGCTTCTTGGAGGACGGTGCAGCGGGACCTATCAACGAAGAACAGCTCGAGTTCCTGCACATCATTGAGGCCAATACCACACGCATGGCCGCGCTGGCCTCCGACCTGGCTGAAATCTCTCGTATCGAGTCCGGCCAACTTCAGCTGGAGATAGAGCCTGCCTCCATGGCCAAGGTTGTAAGTGAGGTCACGCGATCAATTCGCCTTCAGATTGAAAGAAAGGGCCAGACGCTGACTCTCCAAGTGCCCGATGATCTGCCCGTGATGTGGGGGGATCACATGCGACTGGCGCAGGTGCTCACCAACCTGGTCGGCAATGCACACAAGTTCACCCCCGAAGGCGGGAGGATCGCCATCCGCGCCGAGCGCACTGCCAACCGGTGGGATGCACAGGGCGCAGCGGAAGTCGTGCACGTCGCCGTGGAGGACAACGGCATCGGTGTCGGAGCCGAGGATTTGCCCAAGCTCTTTCAAAAGTTTTCCCGTGTGGGGGATAGAAAGACGCGCCAAATTCCCGGAACAGGCCTGGGGCTGAGCATCGCCAAGAACCTCGTGGAAATGCAGGGCGGGCGCATCTGGTGCGAGAGTGAGTTGGGCAAGGGATCGACCTTTCACTTCACCGTGCCGGTGGTGGAAGAGGCCCCTGATACTCAAGGGGAATAAATCGCAACTCTAGGTTAACCTTGCAAAGGTTCCGACGGTGACTGGATCCAAAATAGTCACTGCCGGCGCGAAAACTTATCTGGCCATAGCGTCCCTATAACCTTCGCAAGGTTTCAGGTCGGGATCGATTAGCGAAACGGAGGGGAGGGATCCAATAAGAAAGGTACGTGGTGAACTGGCAACGCATGCTTTACGTATCCCCTTTGTACGCGGCGGCCGTCGTGTCAGTTGCCATCGCCCTGCTTGCCCGGCGACGCCGCTCTACACCAGGAGCAACGGCCTTTGCGCTCCTGATGGCGGCAGCAGGCGAGTGGGCACTCACATACGCCCTGAGCCTCATGCACACCGGCCAGGAGCTGCAGCTCTTTTGGGTCAAGATTCGGTACGTTGGCATCGTCATCGTGCCCGGCGCTTGGCTCATCTTCGCGCTCCTGCAGACCGGCCGCGGGAAATGGGTGACACGGTGCCTCCTCATCCTGCTGATGATTGAACCCTTGGCCATCCTCCTCCTGATCTGGACCAACGGGTTTCACAAGCTGTATTGGGCCGAGATCATACAAAGGCAGTTAGGCCCGTTCGTGGTCATCGATGCGGTTCCAGGAATCTTTTACTGGGTCCACGTGGTGTACTCCTACCTCTTGATCTCACTGGGCTCGTTCATGCTCATTCAAAAGGTCGTGCGCTCGCCGCATCTGTACCGCTGGCAATCTCTCGCGGTGCTTCTCGGCGCGATCGGACCGTTGATAGGCGACGTGCTATCCACGTTTGGCCTGCTCCCCGTTCTCTCGTGGCTGGACATGACGCCCTTCTTTTTTACCCTGACCGGTCTCGCGATGATGTGGGGAATCTTCCGATTCCGGCTGCTGGACATCGTACCGGTGGCACGGGACACCATCATAGAAAGCATGAGCGACGGCGTGCTCGTCTTGGACGACGAGAATCGAATCGTGGACATCAACCCGGTGGCAGAGGGCATCATCAGCCTCACGGCTTCGGAGGTCGTCGGGCAGCCAGCCGAGAAGGTTCTGTCCTGCTGGCCCGATCTTGTAGAGCGCTACCGCAGTGTACCCGAGACACACACCGGGATCGCCGTGGGAGAGGGTGTAGTTCGGCGCTACTTTGACCTTCGCATCTCGCCGCTGCGCGACTGGCGCAGGCGTCTCGCCGGTCGCCTGATCGTCCTGCGCGACATCACCGATCGCAAGGAGATGGAGTCGGAATTACAAAGGGCGAAGGAGATAGCCGAAGCCGCCAACCAGGCCAAAACCGATTTTATCTCCGTCGTCACTCACGAGCTGCGCAGCCCGATGAGCGCCATTCACGGCAGCGCCACTTTGCTGGCAGACCAGGGCGCCGGGCCGATCGGCGAAGAACAGGCCGAATTCCTGGAGATCATCAATGTCAACATCAAACGTATGGTGGCATTGGTCACAGACTTGAACGATGTCTCCCGCATCGAGTCTGGGCGGATTCGTCTAGCGTTTAATGCCATCCCCGTGGCCCAAGTCGTGGCAGATGTCGTGCACTCCACTCAGGCCCAGCTTGAGGAAAAACGCCACACGCTGAATCTTTTTGTCGCCGACGATCTGCCGCCGGTGTGGGGGGATCGCACCCGTTTAGGGCAGATTCTGACCAACCTGGTCAGCAACGCGTGCAAGTTCACCCCCGAGTGCGGCGAGATAACCATCCGCGCCGAATGCGTTGCGAATCAGGGGAACCCGAGTTTGGTGCACGTCTCCGTAAAAGACAACGGCCTCGGCATCAGGCCCAAGAATCAAGAAAGGATCTTTCAAAAGTTCTTCCGCTCGACAGACGAGGAAATCTCCGAGATTCCCGGCTCCGGCTTGGGCCTCAGTATCGCCAAGCATTTGGTGGAGATGCAGGGCGGGCGCATCTGGTTCGAAAGCGAATTCCGCGAGGGGACGAACTTTCACTTCACCGTGCCGGTGGCCGAGGAGATGCCAAAGGTCTAAAGCGCCTACAAAACCACCACCATGTCGTCGCGATGGACGACGATGGAGCCATACTCGGCATCCAAGAGCGCGGCGATTTCATCTGAGCGCAGGCCACGGATGGCGGCCAGATCCTCCGAGTCGTAGTGCGTGATGCCACGGGCTATCTCACGCCCGTCGGGCCCCAGTAGGCGCACCGTCTGGCCCCGCTCGAACGCTCCCTCCACGCCGGTCACACCCACCGCCAGCAGGCTCTTGCCCCGCTGCAGCAGCGCCTCGGCCGCGCCTTCGTCCACGCTGATCTCGCCGCGCGGCGGTTCGGCCAAAATCCACCGCTTGCGGCTCTCGACGCGGCTGACGACCGGCAGAAAGCGGGTACCCAACGACTCCCCTGCGACCAGCCGCAGCAGCACGTCCGGCTCGTCGCCAGAGGCGATGACCACCTGCGTGCCGGAGCGCGTCGCCATCTCGGCCGCCTCGATCTTGGTTGCGGCTCCGCCGGTGCCGATGGCAGAGCCACTTCCCCCCGCCAAACGGCGAACGTCGTCGTCGATACACGCAATCTCAGGGATCAACTCGGCGCTCGGATCGAGGCGCGGATCGGCGGTAAAGAGCCCTGGCAGGTCGGTGAGCATCACCAGCAGATCGGCGTCCACCAGGTTGGCGACCAGACCTGACAGGTTGTCGTTGTCGCCGATGCGAATCTCTTCGACGCCCACAACGTCGTTCTCGTTGATCACCGGCACGACGCGCAGACGGAGCAGGGAGAGCAGCGTGTTGCGCGCGTTCAGGTAGCGCTCCCGGTCGGCCAGGTCGGCGCGGGTGAGCAGCGCCTGGGCGATGTGGGTGTCGTACAGCCCAAAGAGCTGCTCGTAGATGGCCATCAG
>CAZWPV010000124.1:0-7446 GCA_964635485.1 uncultured Anaerolineales bacterium | reverse complement strand
GCATCCGCGCGCTCCTCAGAATGACGCATTATCAAAATCATCGTGAAAAGATACAAGGGCAGGCCATAAACAAGTTGGGGGGTGACTGTTGAGACCCTAGGTCACTCTGCGACTGTTGCCTGGAGTTGCGAATTGAGGAAACTGATGAAACAAATGCCCCAAGCAAATGCCGCGGTGAAATCGAAGCAAATCAGCATGTGTGGAAAGCCAAAGAAACAAAGGCTTTTCCTCCTTCGCTTGTGGCGATCTGTTCTGCCTCTCTCTATGGCGTTAGGCATGTTGGCTGTTTTCTTCCTGTCTTTGGGGCAGCGTTTGCCCAAGATTTGGGCTGCCCCGCCTCCACTGCGCTACGTGGCTCCAGCTCCGATCGGCAGCGACAGCGGAAACAACTGTGCCGACGTGCATAACCCCTGTGCCACGATACAACATGCCGTCGATGAGGCAGCCGCCAACGACGAGGTGCGAGTCGCAGCGGGCTACTATGTGGGCACTGTGACCTTGGACAAGAACCTGGCACTGCGCGGCGGCTTTACCACCACCAACTGGATCACACCCGATCCAGAGCAAAACATCTCTATTGTTGATGCCCAAGAGTCGGGACGGGTCGTCGATGTGACCAACTCCACGCTGGCTACCATCAGCGGCTTCAGATTGACCGGCGGTGATGCAGCAGACAGCGCCGGCGTCCGCAACAACGGCACCCTGACCCTGGAAAACTGCCACGTATACGATAACCACGCCTCTGTTGGCGGCGGCGTAGTGAACAGACCCTCTGCTACACTGACTCTGCAGCACAACAAGATCTATTCAAACACGGCCGGAGTTTCTGATGGGGGCGGGATTTACATTGAGTCAGGCAACGTCTTGATCGAAGGCAACGAGATTTTTGGAAACACCGCGTCCACTTCCGATGGCTCAGGTGGTGGAATCAACGTCGTCGATGGCAACGTCACACTCAGAAGCAATCTTGTCTACAGCAACACGGCACGCTGGGGCGGCGGCATTTTGGTCAACGCGGGTACTGTGACCATTGAAAACAACACCTTCTTCCTCAATCACGCAAACGATGAAGGCGGCGGCATTTACGCCTGGGCCGGCACGACGGCCGTCACCAATACCCTCATCGTCAGCAATACCGCCGTCGCAGGCGGCGGTATCTACAGCACCACCGCCGGCCTGAGCGTGGCCTACACCGACTTTTTCGGCAACTCGGCCAACCACATCGAGGACCCGAGCGGCGCCATAGACCCGACGACGTTCGGCAGCAACAACCGAATCTCGGACCCCGATTTCGTCGATCCGCAGGCCTTTGACCTGCACATCTCCGCTACGTCGCCCGCCAGGGACAGCGGCACCGCGAGCGGCGCAACCGTGGACTTTGAGGGGAACGGCCGCCCGTACGGCCTGGCGATGGATCGCGGCGCGGACGAGTACACCCCCCCAAACATCTGCTTCGCCCGCCCGCAAGACGGCCCGGTCTACACGAACGTCCAGGATGCGATCAACGACCCCTCCAATAGCGACGTGATCCAGGTAGCGGGCACCTGTTTCGGCGTCACGTCGCAGGGCGGGCTCAACCAGACCGCCTACATCAGCCGCAGCCTGACGCTGCGCGGCGGCTACACCGTCACCAACTGGCTTCAGCCTCTCTACGGCCCGGCCGTCTTGGATGCCGAGGGGCTGGGGCGGGTGATCTACGTCACCTCCACCGCCGCGACCGACGTCACCATCGAGAACCTGCTCATCCTCAATGGGGACGCCACCTCCGGGGCAGGCATCTACCTGGGGCCGAACGTCGATGCCGTGCTCCAGAACACCGTCATCCGCCACAACACGGCCACCGACCTCGGCGGCGGCGTCCACGTCGACGGCGGCTATGCCGAGTTGCGGCACAACACCATCTACAGCAACACGGCGGGGGGCTATGGCGGAGGCGTCTACGTCAGAGGGGAAGCGACGCTGGCCAACAACATCGTGGCCAGCAACCAGGCGGTCCTGGGAGGCGGCATATCCATCTACACCGGCGCCAGCGTGACGCTGGCATACAACGACTTTTACGGCAACACACCCGACGACTATGGCACCCTCAGCCCCGGCGCGACCGACATCTCCGCCCCGCCCGGCTTTGTGGATGCCGGCGCCGGCGACTTTCACCTGACGCTCACCTCGCCGGCCGTCAACGCCGCCGATCCGGCGTCCGATCTGGCCACCGATTTTGAGGGCGAGGAACGTCCGCAGGGCACGCGCTCGGACATGGGCGCCGACGAGGGTCAATGGTACGCCGACGTGGACCTGGGGGATGCCGCGAACAGCCCGCTCCCCGTCGTCGACGTCGATCTGATCAGGGGCACGCCGATCACCTTCACCCACACGATCACCAACGTCGGCAACACGCCTGCTTTGACGGATTCGTTCGCCATCACCACACACAACAACGACGGCTGGGACGTGGCACTCAGCGTCGCCTCGCCGGTGGTATTGCCGCAGGGCGACAGCCTGACCTTTGACGTCGTCGTTTCGGTTCCCCTCACGGCCACCGAGCCCGTCGACAACCAGACAACGATCACCGCCACCTCGCAGACCAACGCGACGGGATTCGATACCAGCCAGGACATCATCACCGGGCCTGGGCTGGAGTTCGCCCCCAGCTACACGGAATATGCCGACCCCGGCGAGGTCATCACCTACACGCATACGCTGACCAACACCGGTCCGGTGGACACGTTCACGCTCAGCTTCTCCTCGTCACGAGGATGGGGACAATTGATCACTCCCACCAGTCCCATCACGCTGAGCTATCAGGAGACGGCGCAGGTCATCGTCCGCGTTTACGTCACAGACACTGCCCCGGCGAACTTGGCGGACGTGACGACGATCAAGGCCACCTCCAGCTACTCCGTCGACATCTCTGCCACAGTCGTCGACACGACGACCGCCAACGCGATCACGGGCAACAGGTACGTCGCCACGAGCGGCGGGATCGACACCAACAACAACTGCACGCAGCAGGACCACCCCTGCCAGACAATCAGCTATGCCGTCAACCAGACTGCCTCGGGAGATACCATCTTCGTCGCCCAGGGCACCTATTACGAGGTCGACATTCTGCTCAACCAGAACGTGAGCCTGCGGGGAGGCTACATTTACAGCGGCGGCAGCTTCAGTCTGCCCAGCGGCGGCATCGATCCCACGACCACGATCATCGACGCCCAGAACAACGGGCGGGGCTTGCGCATCAACGTCGCCTCCACCTACAATCCTGTGATCTCTGGCTTTACCATCCGCAATGGAGATGCCAGTGGTTACGGCGGCTCCATCTACGTGCAGGGCAGCTCGGCCCCGACCCTGACGCACCTCGTCCTGATCGACAGCACAGCCACCCGGGGCGGAGGCATCTACGTCGCGGGAGGCGCTCCGGTCATCCAAAACGTGGCGATCACGAGTACCACCGCCACCGACCGGGGCGGCGGCATCTATGTGAACGCCGGCAACGTCCTCATCCAGAATGTAGCGATCTCTGGCACGGTAGCCACCGATGGCGCGGGCCTCTATCTGGCGGGCGGCAACACGCTCGCCGAGGAACTCCGGGTGACGGGAAGCACGGCCAGCGACCAGGGCGGCGGTGTGTATCACGTTGGAGGAACGCTCACGCTCACCCGGTCGCGCATCGGAGAAAACAGCGCCGATACCGGCGGCGGCGTATACCACCCCGGCGGCGATCTACATCTGTGGAACACGTTCGTCTACAGCAACACCGCCTCGACCGGCGCCGGAGGCGGCGTCCATCACTCGGGCGGCACGCTCGACCTGATCAACGACACGCTATACGGCAACCAGGCGGCCACGACCGGCGGCGGCTATTTCGATAGCGGCAGCGGCGCGACGGTGATCTCTAACACGATCGTGGCGGCCAACTCGGCCACGACCGGCGGCGGCATATACCACACCAGCAGCGGCACTCTGGCCATCGACTACAACGACGTCTGGAACAACGCGGCCGCTTCGTTCCCCGACAGCAACGTATTCACCGGCTCTCACTCCATCTCCGTGGACCCGCTCTTTGAGGACGCCAGCGAAGGAGATCTGCACATCTCCTTCGAGTCGCCGTGCAACGACGTCGCCGATCCCGACACCTTCCTGACCACGGACATCGACGGGGATATACGTCCCTCCAACCAGGGGTTCGACATCGGCGCCGACGAACTGGCGGGATGCCTGGCCAAGAACCAGCGCACCGGCCAAGTCTACAGCGTGCTCCAAACCGCCATAGACGAGGCGCAGAACAGCGACGTCATCATGGTCTCCGGCACCTGCCAGGGCGTGCAGCCGCGCCTGGTGAACGGCCACGTCATCAGCCAGACGGCCTTTATCAGCAAGAGCCTGACGCTAGCGGGCGGCTACGACAGCACCTTTTCTAACGATCCAGCGACCGACCCCTTGACGACCACGCTCGACGCGCGGGGGATGGGGCGCACGCTCGTGATCACAGGCCCGGTTTCCGCCATCGTCTCCCGCTTTACGCTGACGGGCGGCGATGCAGCCGGCCTGGGCGGCGGGCCAGGCGGTGCTTCTGCTGGCGGCGCCCTTTACAGCCACAACAGCACCCTCGTGCTGGAAGAACTGACCATCACCGGCAACCAGGCCACGCACGGCGGTGGCTTCTACCTGGACGGCGGCACGCCCACCGTCAACAGCGTCAGCTTCGTGGGCAACTCGGCGGGAGAGGGCGGCGGCCTCTACAACGCCAGCAACTCGACCACGATCAGCGACACGGACTTTATCAGCAACACGGCCACCATCGGCGGCGGCCTCTATAACGCCGGCAGCGCTCAATTGTTGGTACAACGCAGCACCGTTCTGAGCAACACGGCCAGCAGCAACGGAGGCGGGGTGTACAACGCGGCCACGGGCGATCTGACCCTCGTCAACACGCTCGTCATCAGCAACACGGCCAGCGGTAGCGGGGGCGGCCTGTACAACCTATCCTCCCAACTGACGGTGCGCCACGATACGTTCTACGGCAACAGCGCAGGCAGCCAGGGCGGCGGCATCTACCACAATAGCGGCAGTCCCCTACCCGTCGTCAACAGCACCCTGCTCGTCAGCAACGCGGCCGGCGCGGGCGGCGGCATCTACAGCAGCAACGCCGACCCCGATTTTGACTACAACGACGTGTATGCAAACACGGGCGGAGACTATAGCGGTTCCCTGTTTCCCACCGACGGCATCGGTAACATCTCGTCCAATCCCAATTTTATCTCCACCGACCCGGCCAGTGCGGACTTTTTCCACATCCCCGGAGGATCTCCGGCCGAGGACACGGGCGATCCCAACAGCCCCATCCTCGTCGACATCGAGGGTGATCCGCGCCCCTCGAACCATGGCTTTGACATCGGAGCGGACGAGGTCGGCGGCTGCTACGTGCGCATCAACGGCCTGGCACCCACGTACGGCAGCATCCAGCTCGCCATCAGCTTGAGCAGCCCCGGAGACAAGCTCCACGTGGCCGGCACCTGCACGGGCGTGAACCACGCCTTCGACGGCGGGCAGGCCATCAGCCAGACGGTTTTCCTGACCAAGTCGCTGACCATCCAGGGTGGATACACGCTCACGAACTGGACCGACCCCGATCCGGCGGTATATACCACGACGCTCGACGCCGTGAGCCTGGGCCGCGTGATCTATGTCACCGGCTCTATCACGGTCACAGTCGATGGGCTGCACCTGCGCGGCGGTCTGGCTACCGACGGAGGCGCGGTCTTTGCCGGGAGCGGCACCTTGACCGTGACGCGGAGCCACCTCTACCTCAACAACGCCACCAACGGCGGCGCGCTGTACAACCTGGCTGCGACCACCACCGTCAGCGGCTGTCAGGTCTATAGCAACACGGCGACCCTGGGCGGCGGCGCGTACAGCGCCGGCGGTGCGCTCATCCTTACCGGCAACGACCTGCGCTTCAACGAGGCCATCGTCGCGGGCGGTGGTTTCTACCACGCCGGCGGCAGCGCAATCGTGCAGAACAACATCATCCGAAACAACCAAGCGCCTGACGGCGGCGGCGGCTACAACGCCGGATTTGGCCTGAGCGTGTGGCACAACACGTTCTACGCCAACACGGCCACGGGCGGCGGCGGCTTTTATTCCACGAACGGCGATCCCACCGTGGTGAGCAACATATTCTATAACAACGAGGCCGGCACGGGCCACGCCGTATATGGCCCGGGGGCCCTGACCCCAGATTACAACGACGTGATGCCGGTTCCGAACGCGTACGGCGGCGGCGTCTCGGCCGGTTCCCACACCCTCTTTGTCGACCCGCTTTTCGTCGATGCGCCTGGCGGCGATTTCCACATCCAGGACGATTCCCCCGTGGTCGACAAGGGGGATCCCACGGTGATGGTGCTGCGCGACTTTGAGGGGGACTACCGGCCCGCCGACCAGGGATTCGACATCGGTGCCGACGAGCGCAAGGGCTGCTGGGCCAGGATCGTCCGTACGGGCGTGATCTATGGCAATCCGCAGCGGGCCATCGATGCCAGCATCCCCGGCGACGTGATCCAGGTCACCATCGGGGAATGCAGGGGGGTGCACCCCTACGACGACGGCGGCAATGTCGTCAGCCAGACGATCCACATCACCCACGACCTGACGTTGCAGGGCGGGTTCAGCAGGGACTTTCTCACCGGGGGAGACTCTGGTCCTGGCACGTACCCAGACCCATACGCCACCACCATCGACCCGTTGGGACGGGGCCGCGCCGTGCTGGTCACCAATGGCGTCGCAATCACGATGACGCGCTTCATCCTGATCAACGGCGACGCGACCAGCTTGGGTGGCGGCCCGGGAAACAGCGACGCCGGGGGTGCGTTCTACTACGCAGGCAGCCACAGCACCCTGGAGCACGTTGACTTTTACAGCAGCACTGCCGATTACGGTGGCGCGCTCTACAACGCCGGCGACGATTTCAACATGTATAACAGTTGGATCAACTTCAACACGGCCACCTTCGACGGAGGGGCGATCTATAACGCGAGCGGCGCGATCACGATAACTGCGATCTCCCTCAGCGCGACCGCCAACGAGAGCACCCGGATATACAGCAACACGGCCGGGGATCAGGGCGGCGGCATCTATAACGACAGCGGCCGCGTGGCGCTCGTGGACAACAGCATACACCTGGATTCTTGGGGAGGACAGAACGGGCTGAATCACGCCGCTCAAGGTGGCTACCTTTACAACGACACCGGACAAGTCTACCTGGAGAACAACACGATTTTTGCAAACAGCGCCGGGGACGGCGGGGCGATCTACAACAACACCGGCACGCTCGTCCTGGAAGGCAACGAGATCTACGACAACAGCGTCACGAGGGGCGGCCTGGGCAGCGGCGGCGGGCTCTTTAACAACGGCGGCGTCGCCACCGTAGATGGCGGAAACCGGTTCCAC
>CAZWPV010000123.1:0-7449 GCA_964635485.1 uncultured Anaerolineales bacterium | reverse complement strand
ACCGAGATGCTGAACGAGGGCGTCTACGGCCCGCTCACGGAGCAACAGCAAGGGGCGATGGGACGGCTCATAGCTAACACCAATCACATGCTGGGGTTGGTCAACAACCTGCTGGATCGGGCGAGAATGGAAGCCGGCACGCTGACACTCAACATCGGCGATTTTTCACCCGCCAGGCTGATCGACGGCGTCAAGGGTGTGATGGACGTCATGGCCAACAGCAAGGGGCTGGAACTGACCACCCAAGTCGCCGACGACGTGCCGGGCACGCTCCAGGGCGACTGGCAGCGGCTGTACCAGATCCTGATCAACTTTGCCAACAACGCCGTCAAGTTCACCCAGGAAGGAGGCGTCGATATCCGCATTTACAGGCACGACGCAGACCACTGGGTCATGGCGGTGGCCGACACCGGAATCGGCATTCCCAAAGAGGCTCAGGAGTACATCTTTGAGCCCTTCCGCCAGGTGGACGACTCGGCCACGCGAGAGTACGGTGGGGCTGGGCTGGGGCTGTCCATCGTCAAACAGTTGGTGACGATGATGGGCGGCTGGATCGAGCTGGAAAGCGAGGAAGGGAAAGGGAGCACCTTCACCGTCGTCCTGCCGCTCACACCACCCGAGAGCGAAGTCACCCTGGGTGAAACCGACGCAGCCGTCGGCGACGTCGTACATCACACAGAGTCGGAGGAATCATAGCGAATGGGCGGTCAATCAAGGCGGGAGGTTTTCCCGCACAGGAGGGGGGAAACATGGACAAACCTATCGCGTTAGTCGTAGAAGACGAATACGACATCTCACTTATCTTTGCCCGGGCATTGCAGTCCGCCGGGTACGAGACCGAAATCGTCCGCTCCGGCGATACGGCCCTCACCTGGCTCAGGGCGGCGACACCGTCTTTGATGATCCTAGATCTGCAACTACCCCGGGTACCGGGGACGCAGATCTTGCGCTACATCCGTGCCGATCCACGGCTGGCAGATATCCGCGTCATCGTCGCCACCGCCCACCCGAACATTGCCGCGTCCCTGCAAGATAGAGCCGATTGGATCCTGATCAAGCCCGTCAACTTTGGCCAGTTGCGCGACCTGGCCAAGCGATTCAGCCCTGATGCATCGGATAACAATTCTGGCTAGCACGCTAATTGGAAAGGAGTAGGAGGAATGGATAAACCCCTCGCATTGATCGTCGAGGACGAGAAGGACATCTCGGTCATCTTTGCCAAGGCGCTACACGCAGCGGGATTCGAAACCGAAGTCATCCACAGCGGCGATGTCGCTATCACCTGGCTCTCTTCAAATACGCCGGACGTCGTAGTGCTGGATCTGCACATGCCCCGTGTGGCGGGGACCGACGTGCTGCAACACATCCGCACCGACTCGCGGCTGGCGAACGTCAACGTCATCATCGCTACGGCCTACCCACACATGGCCGAAAGCCTGCACGATGAAGCCGATTGGATATTCTTCAAACCCGTCAGCTTTGCCCAGCTACGAGACCTGGCCGCTCGCTTCAGTCCTAAAACAGCTGCAGGCGGATCAAACGGCCAAACAACAAACAAGTCAGGTTAAGGAGCGATATGCATAAGCCACTGGCATTGATTGTCGAAGACGAACTCGATATCTCGATCGTGTTTTCCAAGGCGCTACAGGCAGCTGGGTTCGAGACCGAGGTCATCCGAGACGGCAACATCGCCGTCGAATGGCTGTCCTCTTCCAAGCCGGATATCGTGGTGCTGGACCTGAACCTGCCCGGCGTCACCGGGCCGGAGATCCTGCGAAACATCCGCACCGACGCGCGGTTAGCACGTACACCCGTCATCATCGCCACCGCCTACGCGCGTTTGGCCGAGAGCGTGCGCGACCAGGCCGATCAAGTGCTGTTCAAGCCCGTCAGCTTCGCCCAACTACGCGACCTGGCTGCCCGCCTCGTCGCCAGCGCATCGCTGGGCAGGCCAAGCAGCCCGTTGTGAAATTCGCGCATTCTCTTCATTCATGATAGAATTCGTGTGGGAGAGCAGGCGGTACTGAATCCAACAGAGGAGGGCGCATGCTATGAGTAACCTGTTCGCGCTGATTGTCGAAGATGAAACCGACCTGGCCATTATCTTCTCAAAGGCACTGCAGGACGCCGGGTTTGAGACCCAAATCGTCCGGGCTGGCGATACTGCCCTGATGTGGTTATCCTCCACCACGCCGCAGATCGTGGTGTTGGATCTGCATCTGCCCCGCGTGTCGGGGGAAGAGGTTCTGGGGCAGATTCGCGCTGACGAGCGTCTATCGGCCACCAAAGTCATCATCGCTACTGCGGACCCTCGCATGGCTGAAACGCTTCAGGACAAAGCCGATCTCGTACTTCTCAAACCCATTGGTTTCAGCCAGCTACGCGACCTGGCCTCGCGCTTGGGTTTCGAGACATCGGCGTAGCACGCTGTCTTCTTACTACGACATGGGAGTGGGCAGGCTGGCCAAACCGTTATACTAGCTTGCTTTAGCAGGAGGAATCGTTATGAGTGAATTGTTCGGGATTATCATTGAAGATGACGATGATCTATCCGTTATCTTTTCCGAAGCGCTACAGGCAGCCGGATTCAAGACGGAGATCATTCAATCCGGCGATCAGGCCCTTGTGCGACTGGCCATGACGGTGCCGGACGTCGTGGTGCTGGACCTACACCTGCCCCGCGTGGCGGGGATGGATATTTTGCATCAAATTCGCGCCGATGCGCGGCTGGCAGGGACGCGCGTCATCGTCGCCACCGCTCACCCGCGCATGGCCGAGAGCCTGCGCGACGAAGCCGACTTGGTGCTCCTCAAGCCTATCAGCTTCAGCCAACTCCGAGACCTGGCTGCAATCCTGGGCTCGACCCATCCAGCGGAGGAATAGCCTCCTGCCTACACGTTCCCGCATCTCGCCTGGGATGTATTTGCAGTTCTGCTGTCTCCGCTAGAATCGCCGGGCGCTGGAATCCACCCGGTGCCCGCAAGCGCCGCCTTTTCCTCAGGGCGGTGCTCCTTTTGATTGTCGTCTGTCTTACCTCATGCTATAATATCGGCGTGGAAGACGCAGCCTGGATGCGTGAGGCGTTGGCCGAAGCGGAACGGGCCCTGGCCCACGGCGACGTGCCTATTGGTGCAGTCGCCGTGCGCGACGGAGCCATCGTCGGGCGAGGGCACAATCGCAAGGAGGTCGATGCCGACCCCACCGCCCACGCAGAGATGATCGCGCTCCAGGAAGCGGCCCGCAGTTTGGGCGGCTGGCGGCTGGTGGGGGTAACGCTTTACTGTACGCTGGAGCCATGCCCGATGTGCGCCGGGGCGATGGTGTTGGCCCGGCTGCCCCGGCTGGTGTACGGGGCAGCCGACCCCAAGGCTGGCGCGGCTGGCTCGGTGATTGAGCTCCTGCGCGACCTGCGCCTCAACCACCAGGTGGCTGTCACCGGCGGTGTGCTGGCCGAGGAATCGCAGGCGCTGCTGGAGCGGTTCTTTGCTGAACTGAGGGGCGACTGAGTAAAAGCATAGGCGTTTCACGGAAGGGTGCCGGAGTGGACGATCGGGGCGGTCTCGAAAACCGTTGTGGCCGCAAGGTCACCCAGGGTTCGAATCCCTGCCCTTCCGCCACAGCAGGGGGAAAATGACATAATAATGAGTCATTTTTCCCCCTGTTCTTGTAAAGTTGGCTCTCGCCATTCAGGTGCCCAGGCTTGCCAACCATTTACACTTCTCGCGCCCCTGTCCCAAGAGATTTGTCAGTCAAGCAGGTGTGGGAGGTCGTTGAAGCCCCCTGGTGTTTGGGAGTGTGAATAGGTGACCACGTCCATTTTGCAGACCAAGCTCTACATGCCTCCCATCCGGCCCGAATTGGTGTCGCGGCCACGCCTGATCGAGCGGCTGAAAGAGGGGTCGCATCGCAAACTGACCCTCGTCTCCGCACCGGCGGGTTTTGGCAAGACGACGCTGGTTGCGGAATGGCTCCATAGCTGTGCATCTCCCCTTCCCCGCGAAACGGGAGAGGGGACGGGAGTGAGGGCCGCCTGGCTCTCTCTGGATGAAGGGGATAGCGACCCGGCCCGCTTTTTTACCTACCTTATTGCCGCGCTGCAACAGGTCGATTCCACCATCGGGCAAAGTGCCCAGGCGATGCTGCAATCTGCACAGCCACCTCCACCCGAGGTGCTTCTCACCGCACTGATCAACGAAATCGCTGCTACCTCTCAGCCTTTTATCCTCGTCCTCGATGACTACCACGTCGTCACTGCGCTTCCGGTGCACCGGCAACTGGGCTTTCTGCTGGATCACC
Organism: uncultured Anaerolineales bacterium; assembly: GCA_964635485.1. Taxonomy (GTDB): domain Bacteria; phylum Chloroflexota; class Anaerolineae; order B4-G1; family B4-G1; genus JAFGED01. The sequence goes on along the minus strand of CAZWPV010000123.1, from coordinate 3,153 downwards.
AGCCGCCGCAGATGCATCTGGTGATCGTCACGCGTGAAGACCCTCCGCTGCCGCTTCCGCGCCTGCGAGCGCGTGGGCAGGTGACGGACGTGCGCCGGCCTGATTTACAATTTACCCCTGAGGAGACCGGCGAGTTCCTGCGGCGGGTGGCGCAGGCGGAGCTATCTTCGGACGACGTGGCCGCACTCCAGCGGCGCACCGAGGGTTGGATTGCAGGTTTGCAGCTTTTGGCGCTCTCCATCCGTGGCAGCGAGGACGTGCGACACCGGGTCGATTCCTTCACCGGCAGCAATCGTTACGTGCTCGACTACCTCATCGAGGAGGTTTTCGAGCAGCAGCCCGCCTGGATGCAAGAGTTTCTGCTCAAGACGTCGATTCTCGACCGGCTGTGTGCTCCATTGTGTGACGCGGTTGTTGGGGAACCCTCCGAGCTTCAATCTCAGTCTATCTTGGAGCGCCTTGAACATGCCAACCTCTTTATCGTCCCCCTCGATCAGTCGAGGCGCTGGTATCGCTACCACCGTCTGTTCGCTGACCTGCTGCGCCACCGGCTGGAGACCGGCCTGGGAGAGGAGGTAAAGCGCCTGCACCAGCGGGCCAGCCAGTGGTACGCCGATAACGGTTTCCCTGAGGATGGCATGCGCCATGCACTGGCTGCTCGTGATTGGGAGCGCGCGGTCGGTCTTGTTACGTCGGGCATCGACGACGCTCTGTTGAAGCAGGGGCGGATGGCCACGCTGCTCGGCTGGTATGAGGCACTGCCGGAAGAGGTGGTGCGCGCCGACCCGCAGCTTTGTATACAGGTTGCCTGGCCGTTGATCCTGACGGAGCGGGTCGACGCCGCCGAGCCCTACCTGGCGCTGACGGAACAGGCTGCAGAGGCGCAGGGAGATACCGCGCTTATGGGCGACGTCGCCGTCGCACGGGTTCACATCGCGCGGCTGCGGGGCGATAACCAACGGGCGATGGCGCTCTCGGAGCGGGCGCTTGAGCTTTTGCCACCAGATCATCTGTCGGGCCGCAGCGTCGTGGGCGTGAACTTGGGGATTGCCCAGTGGTTTCATGGCCGCCTGGAAGAGGCGGAACGGACGTTGACTGAGGCAGAGTGTGCCGGGCGTAAATCCGGGAACGACTATGCCCGATTTGCTGCGCTGACCTTTCTGAGTCGCATACAGGCAGCGCGGGGAAAACCGCGTCAGGTGGCGGAATCCTGTCGTGAGATGATTCGGCATGGCGGGCGTAACCCCATGGTTTCTCTGGCCCACTATGACCTGGCGCGTTTGCTCTACGAGTGGAACGATCTCGATACCGCCGCCGATCACTTGCGGCAGGGTATCGCGTTGAACGAGCGCGGCAGTCCCGAGTTTCGAGCTGGCGGGCTTGGGACGCTGGCGCTCGTCGAGCAGGCGCGGGGTGATGGGGCCGCCGCACAGGAGGCGCTGCGAAAGGCTGCCCAGTTGCTTGAGAATCCCGACATCTCTCCTGCCACACGGCTGTATAACCTGGTCGCACGCATCCTCATCGCGCTGGCGCAGGGCGACCTGGAGACGGCAGCTCGAGTGGCGGAGCAGGCGCCCAAGCCGGAGGAGTCCGGCTCCTTTCCCGACACTCTGTTCCTGATGCTGGCCCAGACACGCCTGTTTCTGGCGCAGGGGCAGCCGCAAGCAGCCGGGGAGTGCCTGGCGGCTTTACGGGGCATGGCTTCTCAGGCTGGCTGGCAGTCCGCCGTCGTCCAGGCGCGAGTTTTGCAGGCTCTGACGGTCCCGGATTCCGACGAGGCGCTTTCCACGCTTGCCGAGGCCCTGGCGCTGGCCCAGCCGCTGGGCTACGTGCGCACCTTTTTGGACGCGGGCGAGCCGATGCGAGCGTTGTTGCGGGAAGCTGCAGTGCGTAACATAGCGCTGGACTATGTGAATAAGTTACTTGCTGCATTTCGAGTGCCTGAGTATGGGAGTGTGAGAATACCTCCATACTCTCATACCCTCACACTCGTAGAGCCTCTCAGCGACCGCGAGCTCGACGTCCTGCGTTTCCTCGCCGAGCACTGTACCAACCAAGAGATCGCGCAGGCGATGTGTGTCTCTGTCAACACCGTCAAGACCCATCTTAAGAACGTCTATGGCAAACTGAGCGTGCATAGTCGCAAGCGGGCAATCACCCGCGCCAAAGAGTTAGGACTGCTTTGAATTGGAACTGAGATAATCGATCTTGGATCAGCCGAAGGAGGATGAAAGCCATGAAATTGTCATCTAGAAAACAAACTTTAGTTCTGGGAAGTCTGCTAGTTCTCTTTGGCGTGCTGGCACTGGTGGAGCAGTTCGTCGACCTTTCGTTGTGGGCCTGGGTTGGGGTACTGGCTGCGAGTGGGCTGGGCGTGCTCGCAGTCTACCTCACCGAGCGTACGGCGTGGGGATTGTTTCTCACAGCCTACATCCTGTGGGCAGTCGCCGGATTGATAGCGTTTGCCGAGCTAGAGATCCTGCCGGACTCATTCATCGCCATCTATGTGCTGACGGCCGTCGCGCTGCCGTTCCTGGTGGTGTTTTTGCGTAACCGTGACAATTGGTGGGCGCTGATTCCGGCCTATGTGCTCATTGCGATCGGCATCATCATCAGCCTGAGCGAATGGAACGTCGTGGGCGACGATCTCATCGCGCCATTCATTCTGACGATCATCGCACTGCCGTTCCTGGTGGTGTTCTTGCGTAACCGCGAAAACTGGTGGGCGCTGATTCCGGCCTACGTCCTGTTGGTCATCGGTGCCATGATCGCGTTGATCGAGCTGCAGGTCCTCGACGATTTGCTGATTCCGGCATACGTTCTGCTTGCTATAGCGCTGCCGTTCTTTGTGGTCTTTGTACGCAATTCCAAACATTGGTGGTCGCTCATACCCGGCGGAATTCTGGCTCTCGTCGGTCTCTCGTTTCTTCTGGTCACGGCAGCGGTTCAGGTCGTCGGCGCGGTGGCGCTGATCGTCGCGGGCATCGTGGTTTTGGTGCTCCAACTGGTCCGCAAAAAGTGACCCGCCCCTGCTCTCGTTCCAACTCCCGTGCTTGACCTTGAAGTAATCAGGCGGGGCGTTGCCTCAACCTCCACTCCCGGTCTCCGTTCTGGATCACCCACTCAAATCACCCGCAGTTCACCCGCTGCGGG
>CAZWPV010000122.1:0-7459 GCA_964635485.1 uncultured Anaerolineales bacterium | reverse complement strand
AAATAACTTTTGGGAGCCAAAAGTTATCCTTGACGGTGGTCGGGTGGTAGATTATAATCCTTTGTACAGGGGGTATTGAGAGGCGCAGTTGAGGAGTAATCGTGGCCAACAACCGGTTCGCCCCGAGCGATACGATAGGGCGTATTTTCTGAATTCTTGTGAGGGATACGAAGAGTTCGTCGTCAGCGAGGGCGCACACCTTTCGCGCCGTCTGAAGCAGTCTTTTGAGATAGCCGAGGTCAGGCCCGGCATGCGCGTGCTCGATGTCGGCTGCGGACGGGGTGAGATCGTGCGCCGTTGTGCAGAGCTGGGCGTGGAGGTTTATGGGGTGGATTACGCGCCGGTCGCAGTGCGGATGGCCCGCGAGGCCGGGGCTGTCTATCAGGCCGATGCCAAGCAGTTGCCCTTTCCCGACGCTTGCTTTGATCGCGTGTTGATGTTTGACCTGGTCGAGCACCTTCATCCGTGGGAGTTGGATCGAGCGCTGGCCGAGGCGCGGCGCGTGCTGCATCCCGCCGGCCGTCTCATCGTTCACACCGCCCCTAACGCCTGGTACGACCGGTGCGCCTACCCGCTGGTGCGGCTGGTGCGCACCTTGATGGGGCAGGGAGATATTTACCCAAAGGACCCTCGCGCTGTCATTCCGGTCAACCTCGACGTCCACGTCAACGAGCAGAGCGTACTGAGTCTGTGGCGTGTGCTGAGACGTGCGGGGTTCCGCGCTCGGGTGTGGCTCGATACGTCGCCGCAAAGTCGAGACGAGGGGCCGGTACTGGCGGCGGCGCGTCACGTGCTTTTCAATTGGCCGCCCTTCCAATGGTTCTTCGAACGGGAGGTGTTTGCGGTGGCGAGGGTGGTTGGATAGGGTGGATCGTCTTCTCCAGGCGGTCGTCTTCGATTTTGACTACACCCTGGCCGACTCCTCGCGGGGAGCCGTTGAGTGCATCAATTTCGCGCTCGACGAGTTGGGTCTGCCGCCGGTTTCTGCCGGGGCGGCCAGGCGCACGATTGGCCTGTCGCTTCGGGATACGCTCGTGGAACTGGCCGGCCCGCAGCGCGCTGCCCTTGCCGGCGAGTTTGCGCGCCTGTTCGTCGAGCGGGCGGACGAGGCGAGTTCCGGTCGCAGAGCGACCGGAACTCGTGAGATGAATGCCCAAGGGCATTCATCTGTGATGACCGACCTGACCGTGGTTTTCGAGTCTGTCCCGGAGGTGATCGGGAGGCTGAGGGCGCAGGGCCTGCACCTGGGCATCGTCTCGACCAAGTTCCGCTACAGGATTGAGGCGACTCTGAGACGCGAAGGGCTGCTGGATGCATTCGGCGTGATCGTCGGCGGGGAGGATGTGGCGGCGCATAAACCCGATCCCGGCGGCCTCCTCGTCGCGATTGAACGCCTGAGCAGCACGCCCGCGGCCACGCTCTACGTGGGCGATAGCGTGACTGACGCGCAGACGGCGGAGCGGGCGGGGGTCCCGTTCGTGGCCGTCCTTTCGGGGGTGACGCCGAGGGAGGCGTTTAGGGACTATCCCGTGGTTTGCGTTCTGGAGGATCTATCAGAGTTACCCGATTTGGAGGTCTGCCAATGCGTGAGAAAACCATCGAGTACATTGTGAAGGAGTTGGGCAAGCATCACCAGGAGAATGACATCGTCCGCACCGTGGTTTACATGGAGGACGTGAGCTGGGAAGAGGCAAGGCGGATGATAGCCGAGGTCAAGGTGAGACACAAAGGCCAGATCGTGCGGCGGCAGAGTCCGTTGCTCATCGCCATTGGCGCGGTCACGTTTATCGGCGGGTTGGCTCTTTGCGTGGGTATGGTGATCGCGACTTTGGGAGGGTTCAATATCTTCTTCCTCAGTATGCCCATCCCTTATTCGGGCAACGTCGTCTATTTTGTGACCGGGCTGGGGATGATGGCCGGGTCGGCGTGGGGCTCGGGATCGGCTATACTTGATTTTCTGACCGCCAGGGATCAAGGGGATTAGGCGTGGTGCGTTGATATGAAAGACCGGCGTATCGTTGAAGAGCTGACCATAGAGGAGTTGGAGGAGGTGCTGCGCATCCGCAGGCGAGATGCGCGGCTGGAGCGGTTGCGCCAGATGGGCAAGGAGGCCGAGGTGTTCACCTTCGACCCGCTGGCTCCCAAGCCCGCCGTCGAGCCTCAACCTGTGCCTTTGCCCACCGACCATCGGCGCTTTCAGGAGGCGGGAGCGACGGCGCAGTATCGCGCGCATGCGCTGGATGAATCCCCTGAAGAGGAAAAGCCCGCCCGCCCGCCGCGCCGCATCCGCTGGGATTGGCTGCGCGATAAAAGCCTCCTGGTGATCGAGCTGGGCGTGCTGGTCGCTTTGATCCTGGTCTTTATCGGCATTTTGGTGCAGATGCGCGAGATCAACAAAGAAGCCAGTCAGGTACAGCAGGAATCGTTGCCCACACTCACGCCCACGCCTCTCATCCAGGTGGTGTTGCTGCCGGGAGGCCACACGCCGCCCGACGCGCTGGGCAGGAGCGCGCCCGAGGAGATCCCTGCCCACTTGCGCGATTTAGTGAGCGCGATTACGCCCCAGCCTGCACCCACGCGGGGGCCGGAGCACGCCATCCGCATCCGGGTGACATCCATCGACGTGGAAGCGCCCGTCGTCGAGGGGGATGATTGGGAGGCCCTCAAGCAGGGGGCCGGTCACCACATTGGCAGCGCCAATCCGGGCGAGAGTGGCAACTGCATCATCTCGGCCCACAACGACATCTTTGGCGAGATTTTCCGCGACCTGCCGGACGTCGACTTGGGGGACGAGGTGTTTGTCTATACGGCCAGCCAGGTTTACCGGTACGTAGTCACGCAGAAGCGCTTCATCGAGCCGGACGACGTGAGCGTGATGTATCCCACTTCCAGTCCGGTGTTGACGCTCATTTCTTGTTATCCGTACGGCATTGACTCGCATCGCATCGTCGTCATTGCCGAGTTGAAGTAGAGGGGAGGAGAGCACATGGCAAAAAAGTCACGTCGCAAGAAGAAGCGGCAGGTGCGCCTGTCGGCAACTCAGTTGGCGCAGCCCGGGGTGGCAAAAGCGGTCGAGTCCCGGACCGTGGTCTCGGCGGCAGAGGCCCCCGATCTGCGGGAGGAGTATGGCTACATCTTTGCCGACCTCAAGCGCATGTCCATCGTCGCCGCGGCGGCTTTGGTTTTGGTGATCGTTCTGGTGTTGGTGCTGGCGTAAGCCTATCAAGCCTGGGCTTGATCGTGTTTGTGGGCGGGCAGCAGAGGAAGAAGGCGCGCCAGAGCAGCCAATCCCCACGACACGCCAAAGTGGAGCAAAATCGACAGCCACAGATTCCCGTTCTCGGTCCGCGCGAATAGCACGCTGCTGACGACGGCTAGGGTCCCGCGCATCAATTGCGCCGGGGCTTTTGCCGGATCGGCCAATCCCTTGCGCCAAGCGGGATTAAGCGCTGCCTCCAGCGCGACGAGCGCCAACCCGATCCAGACCCCCCAATACTCATCTCCTGTAAGTCGTTCCAGCGCAAAGACTATTGGCGCGTTGCGGTAAAAGGCCCAGTGAACCTCGTGGTAGGCGGCCTCGCGCAGAAATGTCCAGCCGGAGGCCTCTGCGCCGGCGACCGGGCTTTCTTCCCCAACGGCGTGCAGCGCCCGGCGGTAGGCCCACCAGCCCAGCGCCAGCAGAGCCCACGCGCCAGCGCCCAGGGCAGCGGCCCATCCTAGCTCGTGCGTCCATTCGAGCCACACGTCGGTTAGCCCGCTCGATGACAGTCCCAGATATAGCTGGACGACGTCGTGGCCCCACATGAGCGCGGCGGCGGGCAGGCCGATGTAGTACAGCAGGCGCAGAACTTGGAGCAACAAGGGGGCAAAACGCCAGGCGGTCAGGCGGGAGACGAGTTCACCGATTCTGTTGGAGCGCGGCTTGCGAAAGTACCAGACCAGATTTGCCCACAGGATCGCCAGCAGCAGCGAACCGCCCAGCCATATCCAGCTTGCACTCTGTGAGGTGAGCTGCTCTGGCACGCGGTTACCTCCGCTGTAAAGGCACGGTCAGGGTGATTCGTGCACCTGCGCCCGGTGTCGAGGCGACGCTGAGTTTTCCGCTGACCAGTTCAGCCCGCTCGTGCATGTTGATCATGCCCAGGCTACCGCGCTTGTCGTAACTCGTTTGTATGGCATCTACGTCGAATCCCGTGCCGTTGTCCTCTACCTCGGCGATGAACACACCGTTTTGGCGTTTTAGGCGCACCCAGACCTGGTCCGCTTTGGAGTGCTTGCGGGCGTTGTTTATGGCCTCTTCGATGATGTAGAAAATTACCCCTTGCGCGTTCTGATCCAAAGCTTGTTCGCTATCTGGATCTGCCTCCAGGTGAACGGGCAGCGGATCGGTCTCGGCCATCTTGGCGATATACTGTTCCAGGGCTGCGCGCAGCCCTTGGGTCTCGAGGATAAGGGGCCGGAGCGTGAAGAGCATGTGGCGGATTTCCTTTGTCGTGCGGCGAGCCAGCTCCTCGATGCGTATTAGCTCCTCTATGGTTTGTTGGACGTTCTTATTCTTCTCCAACAGCATCCGTGTGTAGTTTACCCGCATGGCGATGGCCGCGATGCTCTGGGTGGGGCCGTCGTGCAGGTTGCGGGCCAGTTTCTTGCGGGCGTCCTCTTCTACGTTGACGATGCGCTCTTTCTCCTCCATCAGGCTTTGGTAGAGTTGGGCGTTCTGCAGCGCCACGATTGCCTGGTTGCAGATGGCCATGAGCAGGTCCTGGTGGTCCGGCGTGTAGACGTTGGGCTGGGGACTGCCAAAGACCACCACGCCGAAACTCTCAAACCCGGCCCGGAGTGGCACGGTGATCGCCTGACGGCAACTGTGCATCACGATGAGTTGGCCGAGTTCGGGATCCTCTCCCGGGTCGTTGGTGATCACGGGCTCTGCGGTTGTCAGCGCCTGGGCCAGGATGCCACTTTTACCTTGGAAGGTGGTGTTTTGGTCGCGTGGCGGTAGATGGCGGCACGCCACGATGCGCATGTCGTTGTGGCTGAAGAGCAGCACCATGCTTACGTGGGCGGGGTTGGGGCGACCCAGTTCGCGTAAACCTTCCTCGCCTACCTCGAGCACGGCTTTCAGCACCTTGTTGTAGTTCAATGTTGCGCTGAGCGTGCTGGCCAGCTCGAAGATAACGCGTGAGTGCTCTTGGGCGGACTTGAGCTTGCGCAGTTCGGCCTCCTCCTGAAGCCGTCGGGCGCTTGCGAGGGTCTTTCTCACGCGTTCTCCCGCATAGCCGCTTACCAGGGTAGCCAGGAGCAAGATCAGTGAACTGGTGGCAAAGGTCAGCAGCTCTTGGCCCACCGTTTCACCAGGCGCGGTGATGTAGCCGATGGATCCACACAGTAGCACGGCGACTGCAAATACCAGCAGGCTGACCATCCAGGGAAAACGTAGCGCGGCTGTGAGGATGGGGAACAGGGTGAAGAATAGGAGGGGGCTCGTCAAACCTCCTGAGAAGATGACAAAGCCGACGGTCAGGAGGGTGTCGACGGCCAGTGTCACCGCCGGTAGGACGCTGGGAAGCGTGCGGCACGCTAACAGGAGCACTACGGCGACGTTGTAAATAACCGCGATAGCTAAAAGGGTAATTTGTGGCAGGAGGGGGGTTGGGTCGATAGGGCCGTTGGCATTGGTGCGGGCGTGGATAAAGCTGACGAACGCTACGCTAACGAGTAATAGCCAGCGCAAGTTACTGATCAGCCAGTCTACCTGAAGACGCTCTTTGGCAATCTGAAGTGTAAGCATCGCTTGTTCGCTGGCCGGATAGGCTGCGCGTATAACGACTGCAAGAGGAACACCTCGCGTATGAGCGCAGCCCGGGGTTGCACTGGTGGGCGCGAAGGGACTTGAACCCCTGACCTCTACAATGTGAGTGTAGCGCTCTGACCAACTGAGCTACGCGCCCTCAAACGTATGGAAATTATAGCACTGAACCCAGCGGACTGCAAGTCTTGACAGTTAGCCGCCTTGGTGGTATCATCCCTGCACAAACCAAATATCCCAGCGGCACTCTTATCCAGAGAGGTGGAGGGACCGGCCCTGCGAAACCTCGGCAACCGGGTGTCGGTAGACTGGTAGATGCAAATTGGTAGCTTGGAGAATTTGACCAGAGTACCAAGTATACCAGTTTACTAGTCCTTGGTGCCAATTCCGGCAGAATGGTGTTTCTGGAAGATGAGAGGTGGTTACTTTCGTGTGCCCCTTCTGTCCTCCAGGAGGGTTTCTTTTTGTCAGGGCAAGGCGGCAGGATAAAGACTTTAGGAGGAATTAGATGACGGTAGAGCGCAACATTGTGGTGACTGAGGCTACCGGCCAGTTTATCGAGGATATGCCGGTCGAGATTGTGGAGCGCAAGGGGATTGGCCATCCCGACAGCTTGTGCGATGGTATCGCCGAGCGTGTCTCGGTTGAGTATACCACCTGGTGCCAGGAGAATCTGGGTGTTCTCTTGCATCATAACTTTGATAAGGTGCAGTTGGTGGCCGGGGAGGTCGATGTTGGCTATGGTGGGGGGCGCTTGCTCAAGCCCATCCGTATCCAAATCGCCGGACGCGGCACGCCTGCCTTCCAGGGACAGAAGGTGCCGATGGATGATATCGCCATTCAGGCTGCTAAGCAATACGTCCGTGATACGATGCGCTACCTCGATCCCGATAGGCATATGGTGATCGATAGCTACGCCGGTCGGGGAGCCGAGGAGTTGCAGTACGTAGTCGATCACGTGACGGCCAACGACACCAGCTTTGGCGTCAGCCACTGGCCTCGGTCGGGGTTGGAGCACACCGTCTACGAGACCGCCCAGTTCATCAACTACGATCTGGTCAACCAGTTTCCGGTGGGCGAAGACGTCAAGGTGATGGGCTTGCGGCGCGGTGACGAAATGACGCTGACGATTGCGATGCCCTTTATCGCTACGCAGATCCAGAACGCGGGCCAGTATGAGGAGATCAAGCGGGCGGCCGAGGCGGCGATTCAGGATCACGCCTCCCAGCTCGACGAGCGGAAGGTGAAGGTGATGGTCGACACGGCCGACAATGTGGCCAATGGCGCAGTTTACCTGACGCTGACCGGCACCTCGGCGGAGATGGGCGACGATGGAGGGGTCGGGCGCGGCAACCGGGTCAACGGCGTCATCGCGCCTTTCCGTTCCGTCAGCCTGGAAGCGCCTTGTGGCAAGAACCCGATCTCGCACGTGGGCAAGGTCTATAACCTGCTGGCGCTGCTGACGGCGCAGGATATTGTGGACAAGGTGCCCGCTGTGAAGGAAGTGACGGTATACCTCCTCTCACAGATCGGCGCGCCGCTGGATCAGCCTCTGGTGGCTAACGCGCTGGTGCGCCCGGCCAATGGCGTGCTGACCCCCGTCATGCAGGAGGACGTGCATGCCGTGCTGGACGAGCGCTTGGCCAACGT
>CAZWPV010000121.1:0-7459 GCA_964635485.1 uncultured Anaerolineales bacterium | reverse complement strand
GACCCCCCCCCCGGGGGCGCGGGGGGGGGGGGTGCCGCCCAAAAGGGGGGGCACGGGGGCCGGCCGGGGGGGGGGGGGGGGGGCCATCGCCACCGTCTTCCCGCAGGCCATCGGCTTGGCCACGACGTGGAACGCCAGCCTGATGCACGAGGTCGCCACGGCCATCTCCGACGAGGCGCGGGCCAAGCACCACGACGCGCTGCGGCGCGGCGTGCGCGAGATCTACTTTGGCCTCACCTTCTGGTCGCCCAACATCAACATTTCCCGCGATCCGCGCTGGGGGCGCGGGCAGGAGACCTACGGCGAGTGCCCCTACCTCACCGCTCGGATGGGCGTGGCCTTTGTGCAGGGCTTGCAGGGAGACGATCCGCGCTACCTCAAGCTGGTCGCCACGCCCAAGCACTATGCCGTCCACAGCGGCCCGGAACCAGACCGGCATCACTTTGACGCCCAGACCGACGAACGCGACCTGCGCGAGACTTATCTGCCCGCATTTGAGGCATGCGTCAGGGAGACCGAGGCGGTCTCGGTGATGGGGGCCTACAACCGCACCAACGGCGAGCCGTGCTGCGCCAGCCCGACGTTGTTGGAGGAGATATTGCGGCGGGAATGGTCGTTTGACGGCTACGTCGTCTCCGATTGCGGGGCCATCCGCGATATCTACGCCCATCACAAGGTGGTCGAGACGCCCGCCGAGGCGGCGGCGCTGGCCGTCAAGGCCGGCTGCGACCTCAACTGCGGCGAGACCTACCCCGCGCTGCGCGACGCCGTGGCGCAGGGGCTGATCGACGAAGCGACCATCGACCGGGCGGTGAAACGCCTCTTCACTGCGCGCTTTCGGTTGGGGATGTTCGATCCACCGGAGCAGGTGGACTACACTCAGATTCCCTACCAGGTGGTCGATTCCCCCGCGCACCGTGCGCTGGCGCTGCGGGCGGCGCGTGAGTCGATCGTGCTGCTCAAGAACGATGGGCTTTTGCCGCTCAAGAAGGATGTCAAGTCCATCGCCGTCATCGGCCCCAACGCCGCCGACGTGCAGGTGCTGCTGGGCAACTACAACGGCACGCCCGCCCGGGCCACGACGATCCTGGAGGGCATCCGCGACAAGGTCTCGCCGCAGACGGTGCTCTCCTACGCGCGCGGGTGTCACGTCGCCCAGGGCGTGCCGCCGCTCACCGTGGTGCCGTCTGCCTGCCTGCGCCCGCTGCAGGCGGATGGGGAACAGACCGGCCTGACGGCGGCGTACTATGACAACGCCGGGTTCGAGGGCCAGCCTGCGCGCGTGCAGGTAGATCCGTTGGTCGATTTCAGTTGGAAGAGCATCACACCCGTAACCGGCCAGCGGGCGGATCCCTTTGCCGTGCGCTGGGAGGGGGCGCTGGTGCCGCCGGTCAGCGGGACGTACAGGCTGGGAGTCGAGGGGTTCAACGATTACCGGCTCGAACTCGATGGTGACCTCGTCGTCGAGTATTGGGGTGTGCATCACGTGGTCGTGCGGGTCAAGGACATCGAGCTGGAAGCCGGGCGTTTCTATCGCCTTCGCCTGGACCTGGCCAGCCGAGGTGCCGACGGGCAAGCGCGGCTCCTGTGGGCCGTGCCTGGCGTCGACTACCTGACGCCTGCGGTCCGGGCAGCCAGCAACGCGGATGTGGTGATCGTGGCGTTGGGCCTATCCCCATTGTTAGAGGGGGAGGAAATGCCGGTCGATCTGCCCGGCTTCAAGGGCGGCGACCGCACCGAGATTGGCCTGCCCGAACCACAGGAGGAGCTGCTGAAGCAGATTCACGCGCTGGGCAAGCCGGTGGTGCTGGTACTGCTGAACGGCAGTGCCCTGGCTGTGGACTGGGCGGCGGAGAATGTCCCTGCCATCGTGGAGGCCTGGTATCCGGGACAGGCTGGCGGCGAGGCCGTGGCTGACGTGCTGTTCGGCGACTATAATCCCGGCGGGCGGCTGCCGGTCACGTTCTATCGCTCGGTGGACGACCTGCCGCCGTTCGAGGATTACGCGATGGAGGGCCACACCTACCGCTACTTTCGCGGGGAGCCGCTGTTCCCGTTTGGCCACGGTCTGAGCTATACGGCTTTTGAGTACGCCAACTTGCAATTAAGTGCCCAGTGCGTCGGGGCGGGCGAGACGCTCACCGTCGGCGTCGACGTGCGCAACGTGGGCGATTTCGCTGGCGATGAGGTGGTGCAGGTGTACGTCACCGACATCGCTGCCTCAGTGCCGGTGCCCATCCGGCAGCTCTGTGGGTTCGAGCGGGTGCATCTGTCGCCGGGTGAGATGAAAACGGTCTCGTTCACGCTGACGCCGCGTCATCTCTCGCTGATCGACGAAAAGGGGCGACGGGTGATCGAGCCGGGCGGGTTCCAGGTGGCCGTGGGCGGGCGGCAGCCGGTTTGCGAGGATTTCGTGGATGGAGGCACAGGTATTTTGATCGCGACGTTTGAAGTGACCGGCAGTGTGACGGAGGTTGTGTGAAAAATGGAGGCATCTCGTCCAAACAAGGAGGGGGTGCTTAGCCTCGTCGTGGGTATCCTACTGATCCTGTGTGCAGGGCTGGCGCTGCTGGCGGCGATCTGTACGGTGTCACCCAAGGGGAACGTGGATTTCCCCTGTTTCGACCTCGAGTCGGGTGGGTGCCTGATGGGGTATGGGCCCGTGGAACCTGGGTACGACGTGGAGGCATTGCACGAGGCGCGGTTGTTCCTATGTATCAGCGTCTATCCGCGAGGTTGGGAAGGCGGCGGCACGATTGCCCAGGGCCCCGAGCTCTCGGATACGTGGTCGGGGAGCGGCATCACCCTGGAGCGGCAAGGGGAGACGCTGGTTGTCAACGGCAAGTCATTTGGAATCGGCGAGTCATCCAGTTGGCTGCGTGTCTACCCCACGCTCAACCCCTGGCTCCTGGAGACGACGCGCACCACGATCTCCAATCGCGGCGTGTTCGATTGCTATCGCATCTTGGGCGAGGATGCGATTGAGAAGCAGGCCATCGACGCGCTCTACGTCTACGGCGGCGTCAGCGAGGGCTGGCTGCCCAACCCGCTGGGGCTGGTGATCCTGGGCATCGGCATCTGGCTGGTGGTGCGTGGGGTGAGGACACGTCTGAAGAAATAGATACTCTTGAAATCGAACGGGGGTGGCTAGAAAGAGCAAGGGGCCGATTTGTGCAAATCGGCCTCTTGTGGTATCTTTGCCACTCTTAGGAGTGGGCGATGTACAGCGTTCCGTATGGCAAAACGTCCCTGGAATTCGAGCTGCCGCCCGGCATGCGCGGCGACGTGGTCGAATCTAATCCGGTCGAGCCGCTGGCCGACGTGGAGGGAGCTATCGCCGAGGCGTTGGCCCGGCCCGTCGGCGCGCTGCCGCTGCGCCAGATGGCCAGGCCAGGGGATAGCGTGTGCATCGTCTTTACCGACGTCACCCGCGCCAGCCCCGACCATCTGCTGGTGCCGGCGCTCCTGCGGGAGCTGGCGGCGGCGGGCGTGCGCGATGGGGATGTCACGCTGCTGTGCGGCATCGGCATGCACCGCCCTTCCACCCGCGAGGAAAAGATCGCCAAGCTGGGCGCGGACGTGGTTGCCCGCTATCGCGTCGTCGATAACGAGCCGCAGAACCCCGGCGCGCTGGTCGATCTGGGCGTGACGCGGGGCGGGGTGCCCGTGTCGGTGCACCGGGCAGCGGTGAAGGCCGATCTGCTGATCGCTACCGGCCTGGTGGAGCCGCACCAATACGCCGGTTACTCCGGCGGGCGCAAGACGGTGGCGATTGGGGCGGGCGGAGAGCTGACCATCGCGTGTACGCACGGCCCGGAGTTTCTGGATCATCCCGGCACCCGGCTGGGGCGGATCGAGGGGAACCCCTTTCACGAGGCGGTCACGGAGGCAGCGCGCCGGGCGGGGCTGCGCTTTATCCTCAATGTGGTGCTGGATGGCGAGCAGCGCGTGCTCCAGGTGGCAGCGGGCGAGCCGGAGGAGGCGTACCGTCGGTTGGTGGCTTTCGCCCGCTCCATCTATGAGGTGGTGATACCCCATCGGTACGACGTGGCCATCGGCGGGGTGGGGCATCCCAAGGACGCGAACCTGTACCAGGCCAGCCGGGCGGCTTCGTACCTTTTCTTCGCGCCGACGCCGCTCGTCAAGCCGGGCGGCTTTTTGATCGTCCCCGCGCGTTGCCAGGAGGGCGCGGGTGAGGGGGTGGGGGAGCAGCGCTTCCTGGCGGCGATGCGGGACGCGCCCGACGTGCAGGCGATCCTGTGCGACGCGCGTGCCGACGGCTACCCGCCGGGCCAGCAGCGCGCGTTTGTGATGGCCAAGGTGCTGGAGGAAGCGCACGTCGTCGTCGTGGGCAGCGGGTGTCCGGACGTGGTGGCTGCCTGCAGGATGACGCCTGCTGCGACGATGGAGGAGGCGCTGGAGTTGGCGGCAGGAGAGCTTGGGCGTGATTTGGACGTTTTGATCGTGCCGCATGCGCTTTTGACGCTGCCGGTGGTGGATGCCTAATGAGCGATCTGATCGCAAGATTTCAAAAGGGGTGCCGGGATATTCGATCTCAGGATCGGATACTGTGGCCCACAGTGGCCGCTATCATAGCCGCTTTTTTGTTCCTTTCGACCCTGCAGGTCAGTGTCAACGGTAGTGGTCATCCTTACGCCACGGACGTCGGCGAGATCCAGAATGCCTTGCCGCGATGGGGATTGATTCACCGCAGTGGCTATCCTCTCTACACGGCGGTGGGATCGCTATTTGTCACCGTGCTTCGCTCGGTGGGCGTCGAGCCCGCCGTGGGCGCTTCTCTCTTTTCTACCCTGTGGGGGGTGGTCTTTGTCGCTCTTCTCGTGGTATTGATCCAGGACCTTGGGGTGTCGGGGCCGGCAGCGGCGTTGGGATCCCTGTCTGTAGCGCTCTCCACCGGCGTGTGGATCGATGCGTCACTGGCTGAGGTTCACACCCTTACACTCGTTTTTACCGTCATCACGCTTATCTTCGCGTTGCGATTTGGGCGCACCGGGGAACGGCGCGACTTGCTACTGCTTGCTCTTTTCTTTACGCAGGGGGTGTCGCATCAGCGCTCGGTCATCCTCCTGGCCCCAGCTGTGGCTGTTTTGGCCTGGCCTCAGTGGCGCGTTTTTCTGCGCAACCTGGGGCTTGTTATTGCGGTTTCTCTCTTTGCCTTACTGGTTTACCTCTATATGCCTTTTCGGGTATGGACGGGGGCGACGTGGGTCTTTGGTTCGCCGGGTACCTGGGACGGATTCTGGGAGATGGTGTTCGATAACCGCGGCGGGCGCGTCTTTGCCTTGTCGACCGGTCTCGATGAGTGGCTGATGCGGCTGGGAGTCACGTGGGAGATACTGCTAGAGGACATGTTCTGGCTCCTGCTGGTGCTGGGGTTGATCGGTTTGTTCTTGCTGATCAAAAGAGGAAATTGGCGGGAAGGCGTGGGGATGGTGCTGGCTTGGATCCCCAACTTTTTTCTTACTGTCGTCATTTGGCGCAACCATGTTATCGACGCCCAGTTAGCTGCCAAGTTGCCGGTGGTGATGTTAGCAGGTGTGGGATTGGCCGTTCTTTTGGAGCGAGCGAAGCACTGGTCGCGTCCCGTCGGCATAGCGGCGGGAGTTGTTTTTGTGCTGGCGTTAGCCGTGTGGGGGTGGCATGTACGTCCCATTGTGCTGTCCATCACTCGCGATTCATCTACAGAGGCTGTGGTCGATATGGTGGAACATCTCTTTCCACTGCCGGAAGGGCACGTTACGACCCTGGTCGTTCCGTGGGGGCACGATTATTGGACGCTGGCCTACGTGCAGGAATACCGCGGCCAGTTGGAGGGTTTGAACCTGGTGGATCACAACGTCAACATGCGCGCCGTTGCCGAGGATGGGCGTTTATTGACGCCCGCCGAGACATTCATCGTATTTCCATCCACGTGGTGGGAGACAGAGCTGGGTGGGCGGGTGAACATATCTTCGGCAGCGCCGGGGATTGTGGAGGTGGGCACGAGCCTGCCTGTCGATGCTGGTGCTGTGCCGTTGGACGTGAACTTTGATCTTGGGAATGGTTTGCGGGTTCGTTCGGCGTCGCTGTCGTGGGGGGGTACCCCTGGTCAGTTGGTGCTGGTGGTCTACTGGGAGGCTCTGCAGCCGGTAGGTAGCGACTATAGCGTGGCCGTTCACCTGGTGGCGCAGGACCCGCCGCAGGGCGCGCATGATCTTATGGATCAGGCCGACACGCCTCATCCCGTGGGTGGGTGGTATCCCACCAGCCTCTGGATGACCGGCGAGATCGTTCGTGACGATTACGTGCTAAATGTGCCACCAGGTTCAACGCCGGTCGCTGTGCGAATCGCTATGTATCAGATCGACGCAAATGGTGTCTTTGTGAACACCGAGTGGCTTTCGTTGCCCATTCCTGAGTAGAGGTCCGTAACTTGTGTTGGGATACCGTGTTATTATACACAACTTATTGTAGAGAATACACTTTGTAAGCTTTCGGTGTAAAGGAGAAAGAACATGCTGGAACTGAAACAAGGTATTGACATCCTGGCCGGGATTGGTGGGATCAACACCCTGGACGAGGCGAAGGCAGTATTTGAGGCCAAGTGCGATGCTGAGAACCTGGCCAAACTGGCTCGGATCGCCACTGAGGAAGCGCTGCTCAAGATCGCCAACGCCATCGCGATGACCGATCCCGATGATGTCTTTGTGAATACCGGTTCGTCCCTGGACCTGGAACTGGTCAGGATCAAGAGCCTCGACAAAGGCGAGGAACGCCCCGTGGCTATGCGGGACCACACGCTGCACTTTGATCTGGCCAAGGAGCAGGCGCGCATTGTCGATAGGACGTTCTACATCGTGAATCCCGGCGAAGAGACCAGCGTGCTTGCGCAAAAGATTCTGCGGGACGAGGCGTACGAGTACGTGAGAACGCACATGCCTGGCATCGCCAGGGGCAAAACTTTGCTCATCGGCTTTTTCAGCCGCGGGCCCGTTGGCGCGGCGGCGGCCATCCCGGCTTTAGAGATCACCACCTCGACCTACGTCATGCACTCGGCCAACATCCTGTACCGGCACGTCTACGATCGGTTTGATGAAGAGGTGGAGCGCGTAGGATACTTTTTTACCAACGTGCACGGCGAAGGGCCGAACCGGACGGAGGACCTGCCGAATGCCCGCGTGTTCATGGATCGAAGTTGGCTGACGACTTTTTCGATGCTCTGCACGTACGCGGGGAACACGCTGCTGTTGAAAAAGGGCAATCACCGCTTTGCGGTCGATCTGGCGACCTACTATGATCGGGAGGACAAGCTCTCGGAGCATATGTTTGTCACCGGCCTGACCGGCCCCGGCGGCAGAAAAACCTACTTCGCCGGGGCGGCTCCCTCAGGCTGTGGCAAGACCACGACGGCGATGGTGGGCACCGATTTCATCGGCGACGACCTGGCCCAGTTGTGGAT